>DATLGG010000246.1:0-4819 GCA_035540615.1 Actinomycetota bacterium
ATCCTGACCATCCTCGTCGTCTCGCTCGCCCGCCGCGTCGGCCGTCTCGCTCGAGCGATGCAGGCGTTCGAGGCTGATGCCCGGCCCATCGTCGAGCGGCTGCGCACCGGATCCGAGGCCGCGAAGCGGCGCATGCAGGAGCTGTCGGAACGCGCCACGCCGCCGGAGACCCCGTAGGCGATGCCCAGCATCGGGTTCGGGGAGATCCTCGTGATCCTCGTCTTCGCCCTCGTCATCTTCGGACCACGCCGCCTTCCGGAGATCGGAAGGACGATCGGCAAGTCGATGCGGGACTTCCGCCGGGCGGGAGCCGAGATCCGCGCGGAGCTCGAGCTGGACGCGGAGCCGCCCGTCGTGCCGAACCCCAACCGGGTCGAGCGGAAGCTCGACGAGAAGGAGCCCCCGCCGGGTCCGCAGGACGAGCGAGCCCCTGAGGGCGGCGGCAGCTCCTGACGATGCCGCTCCGCCGGCGCCGCCGAGACCCCGAGGCGACGATGACCGTCGTCGAGCACCTCGACGAGCTGCGGAAGCGCCTGATCATCTCGCTCGGGGCCGTCGCGCTCTGCTCGGTGGCCGGGTTCGCGTTCTACGGACGGATCCTTGGCTTCCTGACCGCGCCCTACTGCCGGGCGCTCGCCGCGCTGCCGGCCTCCGCGCGTCCGGCCGGAACGCTCGCGGGATGTCGCCTCGTCTACAGCAGCCCCGTCGATCCCTTCCTGACGGTCCTGAAGGTCGGGTTCTTCTCGGGGCTGCTCCTGGCTCTCCCGGTCGTCCTGTGGCAGGTCTGGCGGTTCGTGACGCCCGCCCTGACGAAGCGGCAGCGACGACTGGGCATCGCCTTCGTCGTCGTCTCGGTCCTGCTGTTCGCGGGGGGCGCGATCTTCTCCGTCGCCGTGGTCCCGCGCGGGCTGACCTTCCTGTTCCGGTTCGGGGAGGAGAGCCTCACGCCGCTGCTGACGGCGGACCGGTACCTCGGGTTCCTGATGTTCCTGATCCTGGCGTTCGGCCTGTCGTTCGAGCTCCCGCTCGCGATGGTGTTCCTCGCCGGCGCACGCGTGGTCACGAGCACCCAGATGCGGCGGGCGCGGCGGTTCGTGTACCTCGGGCTGGCCGTGTTCGCGGCGATCCTGACCCCGACCCAGGACCCGTACACGATGCTGGTGATGCTCGTGCCCCTGATAGGCTTCTACGAGGTCGCGATCCTCGTGGCCCGCGCGTTCAAACGATGACCGAACGGAGGTAGGACCTCGTGGCGATCAAGGGGAAGCGGAAGGGCGGCGGCGGTCGTCGGGTGGCGAGCCCGCCGCGGCCGGTCATGATCCCGCCGCGGACGCCGCTGCTGCGGCGCCGGAGCACCCGGATCTTGATCGCGGTCGTGCTCCTCGGTGCGGCCGCCGCGATCACGGTCGGGGTGATGGCGGCGCGGAACACGAGCCGCCGGCTCGAGGCGGCGCGCAGCGACGTGCGGCAGTTCCAGACCCGCGTCGAGGCGGCCTTGACGGCCGACGGGATCGGGCAGGACACCGGAACGGGGTTCGTGATCCTCCCGCAGCTGGGCCAGACCCTGGCCCAGGTCCAGAACGACGAGGAGGTCGACCCCGAGGTCGAGGGCCAGATCGAGGACTGGGCGGAGGGGACCGTGAAGGCCGCGGATACGATCGCCGGCCTCGACGTCGGCACGAGCGAGCTCTCGGCCGAGGCCTTGCGCGAGTCCGCCACGATGATGCGCCAGGGCCTGATGCTGTACTCGACGCTTGCCCGGAACCTCGGTCTCTCCATGGACCTGTCGGGCCGGCAGAAGGACCGGCTGGTCGCCCAGCTCCAGGAGCAGTTCGCCGCCACCTCCGTCGTCTTCGACACCGGCTGGCAGAAGCTCCAGGCGCTCCGGGCGGAGCTCGGGATCCCCGAGCCGGTCCCGCAGCAGGTGCCCGGGATGCCGGGGCAGGTGCCCGGTCTGCCGGGTGGACAGGTCCCGGGCTTCCCCGGCGGCGAGCTCCCGCCCGGCTTCGACCCGAACCAGATCCCCGTCCCGGAGGGAGAAGCGCCCGAGGGCGAAGCCCCCGCCGGAGAGGAGGCCGAAGGATGAAGCCGCTCGCGCTGATCCACGCATTCCCCCTCGACGCCTCGATGTGGGACGAGCAGGTCGCGGCCCTGGCCGGGGACACGCGGGTCCTCGCCCCGTCCCTGCCGGGCTTCGGGGGCGTCCCCTCCGCGGGGGACGTCCTGACGATGGAGCGGATGGCCGATCACGTGGTCGCCGAGCTCGACCGTCAGGAGGTCGAGCGGGCGGTCATCGGCGGCCTCTCGATGGGCGGGTACGCCGCCCTGGAGCTCTGGCGGCGCCACCGAGACCGGGTCGCGGCGCTGATCCTGGCCGACACCCGCGCCGAGCCCGACGACGACGCCGGCCGCGAGAAGCGACGCGCGCTCGCCGAGAAGGTGCGGGCCGAGGGCAGCGGAGCCGTCGCGGACGCGCCCCCACCGCTCCTGGCCGAGGGCGCGGAGCCGGATCTGTGGGAGGCCGTCAAGGCGACGATCCGACGGCAGCCCGCGGAGGCGATCGCCGCAGCGGCCCTCGGGATGGCCGAGCGCCCCGACTCGGGGCCGACGCTGGCGACGATCGACGTCCCGACCCTCGTGATCGTCGGGTCGGAGGACACGCTGACGCCGCCGCCCCTCTCGGAGCGGCTCGCGCGGGAGATCCCCGGGGCGCAGCTCGTGACCCTGGAGGGCGCGGGCCACCTCTCGAACCTCGAGGACCCGGACGGGTTCACGAAGGCCGTGCGGGGTTTCCTCGAGCGCGTCGGCTGAGCCCGCACGGTCGGGGTAGCGTGGACCGCGTGGACCCCAGCTCGTTCATGCAGCGCTACCCCTTCGACCTGGACCGCTTCCAGGTCGAGGCGATCGAGTCACTCGCGCGCGGCGAGTCCGTCCTCGTGGCCGCGCCGACCGGGTCGGGGAAGACGGTCGTCGCGGAGTTCGCCGCCGAACGAGCGATCTCGACCGGACGGAAGGCCTTCTACACGACGCCGCTGAAGGCCCTGTCGAACCAGAAGTTCGGCGACTTCATCGCGCGACACGGCGCCGCGAACGTGGGCCTGCTGACGGGCGACAACACCGTGAACGGGGAGGCGCCGATCGTCGTGATGACGACGGAGGTCCTGCGGAACATGCTCTACGAGCGCAGCGCGACGCTCGAGGGGCTCGACGTCGTGATCATGGACGAGGTGCACTACCTCCAGGACCCCTACCGCGGAGCCGTCTGGGAGGAGGTCCTGATCCACCTCGCGCCGACGGTCTCGGTCGTGTGCCTCTCGGCCACCGTGTCGAACGCGGAGGAGTTCGGGGAGTGGCTCGCGACGCTCCGCGGAACGACGCGCGTCGTGATCGAGGAGCGCCGCCCGGTCGCGCTCGAGAACCTCTACATGACGGGGCGTGACCTCCACCCGATGCACATCGAGCAGGAGGGACGTCTCCTGCCGAACCCCTACCTCGTCTCCCTCACCCAGCGTGAGGTCCGGGCGCGCGAGTACCGCCGGAGCTCCGACGGGCGGCGTCAGTACGAACGCCGCTCGCGGCCGCGTGAGGGGCACCGGCGCGTCTACGTCCCACGGCGCGAGGAGGTCGTCCTGCGGCTGGACGAGGAAGGGATGCTTCCGGCGATCTACTTCGTCTTCTCGCGGGCGGGGTGCGACAAGAGCGTGGGGTTCCTGATGGAGTCGGGGGTTCGCCTGACGACGCGGGAGGAGGAGGCGCGCATCCGCGAGTTCGCGGAGATGCGCGCGGCCTGGATCGACGAGGAGGATCTGGCGACGCTCGGGTTCTTCGAGATGCGCGAGGCGCTCGCGGCCGGCATCGCCGCGCACCACGCCGGGATGCTGCCGGTGTTCAAGGAGACCGTCGAGGAGCTGTTCGCCGCCGGCCTGGTGCGGGTGGTGTTCGCGACGGAGACCCTGTCGCTGGGGATCAACATGCCGGCTCGAACCGTCGTCATCGAGGACCTGTGGAAGTTCTCCGGCGAGCGACACGAGCTCCTGACGCCCGGGGAGTACACCCAGCTCACCGGGCGAGCGGGGCGCCGGGGCATCGACGAGGTCGGCTTCGCCGTGGTCCTCCACCAGAAGCAGGTGGACTTCGAGCGAGCGGCGGGCCTCGCCACCACGCGGACCTATGAGCTCACCTCCTCGTTCCGGCCGTCCTACAACATGGCGGTGAACCTCGTCCGCAACTACACGTCGGAGCAGGCGCACCACCTGCTCAACAGCTCGTTCGGCCAGTTCCAGGCCGATCGCGGGGTCGTCGCCCTCCAGCGCCAGCTCGACCGCGACTCGGCGGCCCTCGAGGGGTACCTCGAGCGCACGCGCTGTGAGCTCGGGGACTTCGCCGAGTACTGGTCGCTCCGGGAGGAGGCCGAGCAGATCCGGCGGGAGGCGGCACGCGAGGTCGACCGGGAGCAGCAGCATGAGGTCCGCGCCGCGATCGACGCCCTGCGCCCGGGCGACGTCGTCCACGTGCCGCGTGCCAGCCGGCGCGGACTCGCGGTGGTGCTATCGAACCGCGACGGACGCCCGACGATGCTGACCCAGGACCGGCGCTTCTTCCGGGCATCGCCGAAGGACTTCCCCGACCCCCCGACGAAGCTCGCCCGCGTCCCGCTCCCGCGGGGGAGCGCGCGCAGCGCCCGGTACCGCCGCGACCTGGCGTCGCAGCTCGCCTCGCTGAACGTTCGCCCGCCGAAGGTCCGGCGGCGGCGCGTCTCGGGGGCCGAGCTCGCGCGGGCGGAGGAGCTGGACGAGCGAGCCGAGCGGCATCCGGTCAC
>DATLGG010000247.1:0-4236 GCA_035540615.1 Actinomycetota bacterium
GTTCGGTCCTCCTCGGCGCGCCGGCGGTCGGCCTCGTCGGCGGCCTCGTGGAGCCTGGGCTCTGGGTGGCGGTCGCGTGGTCGAGCATCGTCGCGGTGAAGCGAGCGTTCGAGGCCGCAACGCAGGGGGAACCCGGATGAGCGAGACGTGGAAGGAGACGCTTGCCGTCGAAGCCCACGAGGCGATGGACCGCCTCGCGACCTGGCTGCCGGAGCGATGGGGCAGCGCGCTCTTCCGCGCGGCCGGCACGGCGGCGTTACGTCTGGCTCCGGGTGCCCGTCGCACCGTGCAGGAGAACCTCGCACGCGTCCTTGGTGAGGCGCCGGGCTCCGCCATCGTCGAGCGGACCGCGCGCGAGGCGTTCCGATCGTACGCACGCTACTGGCACGAGACCTTCCTGATCCGAGAGCTGCCGCGGGAGCGATTCCTCGAGCGGTTCACGGTCATCGGCCGCGAGCACCTCGATGCCGCGCACGATCGCGGCCGGGGCGGGTTGCTGGCCCTGCCGCACCTGGGGAACTGGGACGCGGCCGGGCGTTGGGTCGCCGAGCTCGGCTATCGCATCACGGCGGTCGCGGAGGAGCTCCGGCCTCCCCGGATGTACCGCCTCTTCCATCGGCATCGGCGCCGCCTCGGGATGGAGATCGTGCCGTTGTCCGACGCGCGCAACGTCGGCCAGGAGCTCGCGTCGCGTCTCGCCCGTAACCACTTCATCGCGCTCGTCTGCGATCGCGATCTCAAGGGGACCGGCGTCGAAGTGGAGATGTTCGGCGAGCGGCGGAAGATGCCGGCGGGTCCGGCGCTGCTCTCCCTCGTCTCCGGGAGTCCGCTCTTCCCCTGTGCGACCTTCGACACCGAGGACGGCTGGGCGGCGGTGATCCACCCGCCGCTGGAGATCGAGCGGACGGGGAGCCTGCGCGCCGACGTCGCCGAGCTCACCCGTGAGCTGGCTCGCCGGTTCGAGCGCGAGATCAGCGCCCACCCCGTGCAGTGGCACATGTTCCAGCCCGCCTGGAACGGCTCACCTCGATGAGGGTCGCCCTCGTCTGCCCCTACGCGTGGGATGCCCCCGGCGGTGTGCAGGTGCACGTCCGCCAGCTCGCCGAGCGGCTTCGAGGGCTCGGCCACGCCACGCTGGTCGTCGCTCCGGCCGATGGCCGGCGCGCTGAGCCAGGGGTGGTGCGGACGGGGGGTCCGATCCGGGTCCGGGTCAACCGGTCGGTCGCGCCGATCGCGCCGTGGCCGGCGGCGGCGCGCCGGCGTCGGGACGCCCTCGGTGCGTTCCGTCCCGACATCGTCCACGTCCACGAGCCGTTCGTGCCGGGCGCCGCCGGGGCGGTCCGCGACGGGGCGCGGCTCGGCGCCGCCACCGTCGGCACCTTCCACGCCTACGCGGACCGCGCGCCCCTCCTCGACGTGACGGTCCCGCTGCTGCGCTCGACCTGGTCGGCGCTCGACCGGCGGATCGCGGTGTCACGGGCAGCGGCCGCGTTCGTCGCTCGCCGGTTCCGCGGCGGGGTGCGCGTCGTGCCGAACGGCGTCGAGACCAGGCTCTTCGCGGAGGCGGATCCGGTCGACCTGCCGCCCGGGCGCCGGGTGCTCTTCGTGAACCGGCTCGACCCGCGGAAGGGGTTCGGGGTGATGGTGCGCGCGTTCGAGGACCTCCGGCGGACGCATCCGGATGCGCTGCTCGTCGTGGCGGGCGATGGTCCGGAGCGCGGCGCCGTCGGGTCCCTCGAGCCGGAGACGCGGGCCCGCGTCGTCCTCCTCGGCAACGTCGCGCACCGGGACCTCCCGCGGGTCCACGCGGCGTGCGAGATCTTCTGCGCTCCGGCGGTCGGCCACGAGAGCTTCGGGATCGTGCTGGTCGAGGCGATGGCGGCGGGCCTGCCGGTGGTCGCCTCGGACATCCCCGGGTATCGCGAGGTGGTCCGGGACGGGGTGGACGGGGTGCTCGTCCCGCCGCGTGCCCCGGCGGCGACCGCCGCGGCGCTCCGCCGCCTGCTCGACGACCCCGCCGTGGCCGACGGGTTCCGCGCGGCGGGCCGGCAGCGCGCCGGACGCTTCGGCTGGGAGACGGTCGCGGCGGAGATCCTCGGCATCTACGAGGAGGCGCTGCGTGAGCGATGATGCGTTCGCGCTGCGGCTCGCACGCGCCGTCGCCGACCGCATCCGGCCGCTGATGGGAACGGCCGACGCGCGCCGCCGGGTGGGGACCGCGCACGGCGGGGATCCGACCTACGCGATCGACGCGGAGGCCGAGACGCTCGTCCGGGAGGCCTTCGCCGAGCGCTCCGACGTCGCGTACTTCACCGAAGACGAGGGACTCGTCGTGCGCGGATCCCCCCGCCGTCTCTTCCTCGTCGACCCGATCGACGGGACGCGTCCCGCAGCGGCGGGGTTCGAGACCTGCTGCGTCTCGATCGCGGTCGCGCCGTTCGGCGCCGAGCCCGCGCTCGGCGATGTCGAGTACGGCTGCCTCGTGGAGATCGCGACGGGGTCCGTCCTCGAGGCCCGTCGAGGCGCGGGCGCGAGCGGGGACCGCGCGGTCGAACCGTCCCACGCACGGGCGGTGCGGGGCGCGTTCTGGGCCGGCGGGTTCCGCGGTCAGCCTGCGGTCCTGACCGCGACCGTGCTCGAGGAGATCTTCGACGCGCCCGGGTCCGAGGGGGCCTACTTCGACCAGGGGAGCGCGGCCTACTCGCTCGCGTGCGTCGCGACGGGCCGCCTCGACGCGTACGTGGACGTGGGCGCGGCGATCGTGGACGAGATCCCAGGCGCGCGCGCCGCGTTCGAGGCGCTCGGAGATGGGTCGATCCTCAACTCGGTGACCTACGACGTCGCGGCGGGGGCCCTCCTCGCGCGCGAGGCCGGATGCGCGATCAGCGATCCGCGGGGGCGGAGCCTCGCGGAGGTCCCCCTGCTCGCGGCGGATGGGAGCGCCTCACCCGTGGCCACCGTGTGCGCCGGCACGCCCGAGCTCCACGCCGAGCTCCTCGCGGCGGTCGACCGCGGGCTCGAGCGCGCGCGCTCCCTCAGCTGAGGGCGGGCAGGACCGTCCCCCGGCACTCGCCGAACCCGATCCTCGGGCGGCCGTCGCCACCCGCCCAGCCGTGCAGGATGACGGTGTCACCGTCCTCGAGGAACCGCCGCTCGGACCCATCCGGCAGCCGGATCGGCCCGTCGCGCGTCAGCTCGATCAGGCTGCCCTCGGTGCCCGGGTCGGCGCCCGAGATCGTCCCGGAGGCGAACAGGTCCCCGGGGCGCGCGGTCGCGCCGTTCGAGGTCGCGTGCGCGAGCTGCTGCGCGATCGTCCAGTACATCCCGGCGAAGGTCGTCCGGGAGATCGGCGTCGGGTCGCCCCCGCCGGCTGCGAGCAGCACCTCGAGGTCGATCGCGTAGGCGCGGTCCTCGGCCCGACGGAGGTGGGGGAGCGGCTCCGGCTCCTGGGGCGGACCAGGGACGCGGTGGGGCTCGAGCGCGTCGAGCGTCACCACCCACGGCGAGATCGTGGTCGCGAAGGACTTGCCGAGGAACGGCCCGAGGGGCTGATACTCGAACCGCTGGATGTCGCGGGCGCTCCAGTCGTTGACGAGCACGAGCCCGAAGATGTGATCGGCCGCCGCCCCGACGGGGATCGGCGTCCCGAGCGGATTGCCGCCGCCGGTGACGAAGCCGACCTCCAGCTCGATGTCGAGGCGCTGCGTCGGCCGGAAGCTCGGAGGCCCCTCGCCCGGCGTGACCTGTCCCCACGGACGACGGATCGGGGTTCCCGACACGACGACGGTACCGCCCCGCCCGTGGTAGCCGATCGGCAGGTGCCGCCAGTTCGGGAGCAGCGGGTCCCCCTCCGGGCGGAACATCCGCCCGAGGTTCGTCGCGTGCTCGAGCGAGGAGTAGAAGTCGACGTAGTCCCCGACCTCGACGGGCAGGAGCAGCTCGACCTCATCGATCGGGAGGAGCGCGTCGCCGGCGTCACCGGCCGCCGCGATCTCCCCGTTCCCCTCGGACAGGAGGACCGAGAGGCGGTGCCGCAGGGCTCGCCAGGTCGCGCGGTCACGGCCGAGGAGCGGGTTGAGGTTCCGCGCTTCCACGACCTCCGGCGGGACCTCCGGAAGCAGCCCGACCCGATGGACGGCGGCGAGGTCGAGGACGTGGTCGCCGATCCGCGTCGCGACCCGCGGCGCCGAGTCGCGGGGCCGAACGATCCCGAACGGGAGGTTCTGGATCGGGAAG
>DATLGG010000248.1:0-4360 GCA_035540615.1 Actinomycetota bacterium
GGAGAACCCGTAGAGGGTCATCCCGTCCTCGCGCACGTGCAGGTGGGTGAGGAGACGGACCGTGCCGCCCAGCGGCGGCAGGGCCGCGAGCGTCCCGGACGGGACGAGGACCTCGTAGCCGAGTCCGCCGGCGGCCACGACGACGCGGTCGCCGGAGCGCTCCGCCACGGTGCCCTCGACGAAGGCGATCATCGCCGGGACCCCGTGGGGACGCGCGCCTGGTGGAGGTGGCAGACGGCGACGGCGACGGCATCGGCCGCGTCCGGCTCCGACGGAACGCCGTCGATCCGCAGGAGGCGGCCGAGCATCCGCCGCACGTCCTCCTTGCGAGCGGTCCCGTTCCCGGTGACCGCGAGCTTCACCTCGAGCGGGCCGTACTCGCGGATCTCGAGCCCGCGCTCGGCGGCGACGAGCAGGAGGACGCCGCTGGCTCGGGAAACCGACATCGCGCTGCCGACGTTGCGCCCCCAGGCGAGCCGCTCGAGCGCCATCTCGCTCGGCGCATGGGCCCGCAGGGTGCTCCGCAGCTCCTCGGCGAGGGCCCGGAGCCGCGACGCCTCCGGCGCGCCGGCCGGCGTCCGGATCGTCCGCGCCTCGAGCACGCTGGGGCGGTCCCCCCCGCGCGTCCCGACGACCGCGACCCCCGTCGCCGCCACGCCGGGGTCGACACCGATCACCACCCGGTCGAACACGTGTTCAGTCTCACCGCGGGGGGGTGACGGGTCAAGGACCTCCGGGGACCGCCGCTAGGAGACCTCGGCGAGGACCTCGTCGGGGATGTCGAAGTTCGCGTGGACGCCCTGCACGTCATCGAGCTCGTCCAGGGCGTCGATCAGCGACAGGACCCGCTTCGCCTCGGCGCCGGCCACCGGCACCGTGGTGCTCGGGTTCATCGTCAGCTCAGCGGAGGCGACGGGCACGCCGCCGGCGTCGAGCACCGCGCGCATCGCCTGGAGCTCGGTCGGCGCCGTCGTGATCCGCCACTGGTCACCCTCGCGGGCGAGGTCTTCGCCGCCCGCTTCCATGACGAGCTCGAGCAGGCGTTCCTCCTCGGGCGCGGCGTCCACGTCCACGAGGAGCGTGCCCTTGCGCTCGAACTGCCACGCGACGCTCCCCGGGTCGCCGAGGTTGCCTCCCATCTTCGCGAAGGTGTGTCGCACCTCCTGGCCGGTGCGGTTGCGGTTGTCCGTCAGGGCCTCCACGAGGATCGCCACGCCGCCCGGGGCGTACCCCTCGTAGACGACGGGGTCGTAGCGGGTTCCGGCCATCTCGCCGCTCCCCCGCTTGATCGCGCGCTCGATGTTGTCCATCGGCACCGAGTAGTCCTTGGCCTTCTGGACCGCCGAGGCGAGGGTCGCGTTCCCGTCGAGGTTGCCGCCGCCCTCGCGCGCCGCGACCTCGATCGCGCGCAGGAGCTTCGCGAAGAGCTTCCCGCGACGCTGGTCGAGCACGGCCTTCTTGTGCTTGATCCCCGCCCACTTCGAATGACCGGCCATCAGCCCGCCCTCTCCAGCATCCGTCGATGGAGGCTGCCGTCGCCGACCAGCTCCGGGTGGAAGGCCGCGGCCAGGAGGGAGCCCTGCTCGACGACGACGGGGGTTCCCCCCACCTCCCCAAGCACCGTCACAGCCGGACCCACCCGCTCGACCACCGGTGCACGGATGAAGACCCCGCGCACGGGCCCAACCTGGTCCACCTCGAGATCCGTCTCGAAGGACTCGGTCTGGCGGCCGTAGGCGTTGCGTGCGACGCGGATGTCCATCAGCTCGAGCAAGGGTATCCCGCCGGCGACCTCGGCAGCCATGACGATCATGCCGGCGCAGGTTCCGAGGACGGGCATCCCGGCGCCAGCCCGGTCGCGGATCGGCTCGACGAGGCCGCGGCTCCTTGCGAGCCGCGAGATCGTGGTGCTCTCCCCGCCCGGGATGACGAGGCACCCGACCGCCGCGAGGTCCGCCGGGGTTCGCACGAGCAGCGGCGTCGCGCCGAGGCGTTCGAGGACGCGCGCGTGCTCCCGGAAGTCGCCCTGCAGGGCGAGGACACCAGCCTTCACGCCGGCCATGATACCGGCGGCCTGCCACCGCGGATGACCCGTTCGGACTACCTCCGAACGGCCCGACCGGGCCATGTCTCCCGCCCCCCGAGCGGACGAAACTGGTGACCGATGGACTCGGGCGTACGCATCCTGCCGTATCTGACGACGACCGGGTTCGCCGCGCTGGCGGTCGCGGCCGCGGCCTCGTGGGTGCACCGGCGCGAGCCCCTCCGCGGCGGGTTCGCCCGCGCGGCGGGTCTGCTCGCCGCCGTGACCGCGGTGGAGCGCATCCACCAGGCGACGGCCTACCGCTCGACCGCGCTGGAGGACGCATCCATCGTCCTGTTCCTCGCCTCCGGGTACGCGCTCCTCAGCCTGTCCCAGCGCGTGGTCCCGATCCGACGCTCCGTCCTGGTGCTCCTCCGCGCGCTGGTCGTGACGGTGGCGTTCGTCGGCGTGGCTGCGGAGATGCCGACGAAGCCGGATGCCCCGATGTCGGCGTTCCAGACGGGACTCGCCTCCTGCATCGTGGCCGTCTGGGCGGCCTGCGTGCTCCTTCCGATCGTTCGGTTCTGGCAGGCGTCCCGCGGGCGTCCCCCGGTGCAGCGCGCACGTCTGCGCTCGCTGGCCCTCGGCTACGGCGGCATCGTCCTCGTGCTGCTCACCGCGTTCTTCGCCCACTCCTACGCGTCCCACCCCGCCTTCGTGGGCGGCGTCCACCTCGCGGTCCTCGGCCTGATCCCGCTCCTGTACGCGGCGTTCGTTCCGCCCCGCTGGCTCCGGCGACTGTGGCGTGCCACGGAAGAGGCCGCGACGGGCGAGGCGATGATCCAGCTGCTCGACCCGAGCACGGCGGCCGACGATGTGGCCGCCTCGGCCGTCCGCTGGGGCGCGAGGCTGGTCGGGGGCGACGCCGCGTTCCTCACGCGCGACGGGCAGGTCCAGGCGGCGATCGGTCTCTCCATCGAGGATGCCCGCCGGCACGCGGCGGACCTCGCGGACGTCCGTCAGGCGACGGTCGTGCAGATCGACGCACCCGAGCCCCGGCACGCGGTGCACCTGCCCGTGCGCGACGCCGGTGGGGAGGGCGCGCTGACGGTGCTGTCAGGGCGGCTCACCCCGCTGTTCGGGGTGGACGAGATCGCAGCGCTCAACCGGTTCGCTGCCTCGATCTGGGCGGCGATCCAGCACGCGTCCCTCGTCGAGGCCCTGCGGGAGCAGACGGCTCGCGCCGAGGCGATGGTGCAGGCCGTCGGCGACCTGGGCACGGGCCTGGTCGTGGTCGAGGACGCCCGCTTCGTCGACGCGAACGAGGCCTACCTCCGGATGTCCGGATACACCCTGGAGGAGCTGCGGGCCCTCCCCTCGGTGCTATCGATCGCCGACCCCGCCGACCTCGCGGAGCTCCAGGAGCGCCTCGCGCGACGGGCCGCCGGGGCGCCGATCGGCGACCACTACGAGACGGCGCTGATCCGCAAGGACGGCCGCCGGGTCGAGATCGAGGTCTCGATCAAGGACTTCGAGCGACGGGGCCGGTTGATCACGCTCGTCAGGGACATCACGGCCCGCAAGCAGGCCGAACGGACCCTGCGCGACGGCTACGAGCGGGAGCGAGAGGCCGTCGCGCGCCTCCGGACGCTCGACGAGATGAAGAGCACCTTCCTCGCCGCCGTCTCGCACGAGCTGCGGACGCCGCTGACCGCGATCTCCGGCTTCGCACGCACCCTCGACGGAAGGATGGAGGAGTTCCCAGCGACGGAGCGGGACGAGATGGTCCGAGCGATCGCCCGCAACGCGGTCCGCCTCGAGCGGCTCCTCAGCGATCTGCTCGATCTCGACCGCCTCCAGCGGGGTCTCCTCGAGCCGCAGGGCCGGCCCACGGACGTCGGCGGTCTCGTCCGGCGGACGCTCGTGGAGTCGGAGCTCCTGGAAGGTCGCGAAGTTTCGGTCGACGCGGGAGAGGTCTTCGCCGTCGTCGACCCGCCGAAGGTGGAACGGATCGTCGAGAACCTGGTCGGGAACGCCGTCCGGCACACCCCTGCGGACACGCCGATCTGGGTCCGGGTCTCGGCGACGGAGCGCGACGTGCTGATCGTGGTCGAGGACGCCGGCCCCGGCGTGCCCGCGGAGCTGCGGACGGCGATCTTCCGCCCCTTCGAGCAGGGGGACCGTGGCGACGGGCACAGCCCCGGGGTCGGGATCGGGCTCTCGATCGTCGGGCGGTTCGCCGAGCTGCACGGGGGTCGCGCCTGGGTCGAGGAGCGTCCCGGCGGGGGCGCCTCGTTCCGCGTCACGCTCCCGCTCGACGGTTCGGAGCGCGAGAGA
>DATLGG010000249.1:0-3877 GCA_035540615.1 Actinomycetota bacterium
ATCCACGCCCGCAGGTGCTCGCCGATCGTCCCGAGCCAGCCCCCGTCGAGTCCCCCGACCCCTCCGACCGCCAGCCGGGCATCCTCTCGCAGGCCCGCGACGGGAGCACCGACCGACGCCCGCCGCAGCGCATCGGCCAGACCATCGAGGTGCCTGGCCGCATCCGAGAAGTCCCCCGCATCGGCGCCGTCGGCGGCTCGCAGGAGGGGGTCCTCCGGCAGCCGCGTCGGACCGGCCGGCAGACGCACGAGCGCGGGGAGGCCGCTCGCCCGCCGGACCTCGCGCATCCGGGCCTCGCTCGGCATCGGCACCGCGGCGCGGGCCATGTCTGCGGCTCGCTCCAGTCGGATGATCAGCTGCGCCGGCGACACCTCGGCCGGCCCCGCGACCCCGAGCGCTGTCGGGAGGATCGGTCCGGCCGCGATCAGCGCGATGACGGCGAGCTCAGCCGCCCGGTTCCCCAGCGGGCTCCCCCAGCTGCTGCGCCATGATCTCGAGGTCGAGCGCTTCCTTGCGGACCCGGGCGTCGAAGTACAGCAGCACCGTCACGACGGTGGTGAATGGCGTCGTGATGATCTGCGTCAGGCTGTCGCGGATCGACACGGCGATCCACCCGCCGGTCGTCAGCTCCCCGGTGATCTCCCCCTGGGTCAGCGGGGTGAACGGCAGGGCGATGACGAAGGCGACGACCGCGGCGAGCAGGTAGGCGAGCAGGAGCGTCCCGAAGATCCGCCAGCGGAACCCTCGGGTGAGCATCCGGCTCCGGCCGAGAGCGCGCGACCCTCGGACGTCGTCGACCACCACGATCGGGGGCGCGAACATGAAGGTGACGGCGATCGCGATGACCCCTGCGGCGCCGGCGATCCCGAGGATCACGACGAGCGCATCCGGCGCGCGTGCCAAAGCGGCGACGACCGTGGGGATCATCGGGATCAACACGAGCAACCCGACCAGGAGGGAGACCCACAGGATCGAGTGCACGCGCGTCAACGCGAACCGCAGGGCAGAGCCGATCCTCGGCGGCTGGCCGATGTAGGCGTCCGCAGCGGTGCGCAGGACCGCCGCCGTCATCAACGCGACGGAGAACAACGCGATGAGCACGATCACGCCGATCTGGACGACCAGCGCCGCGCGCGACGACGGCACCTGGAGGGAGATGAGGAGCGTCAGGAGCTCGACCGGGATCACGACGACCGCGACGAGCGGCATGAGCGTCCGGAAGTGGAGCCGGTAGAGGTTGACGCCGGCATCGAGGACCTGGCCGGCGCGCATCGGCTGGGGGACGATCGGCTGGCCGCGCGTCCAGCGCGACGGCGGGAGGTACGACGCCTCGAGCTCCTGGTAGGCGTGCCAGGCGTCGTTCCAGCCCTCCGGGGTGCCGGGGAAGCTGCGGACCGGCGCGCCCCGCAGGGTCACGTCCCAGATCGCGTACCCGCCGTCGACGGTGGGCCCGAGCCCGTACCGCCGTCCTCGGTGGGCGAGGGTGGTCGCGCCGACGAGCTCGGAACCGCCACCGCCCTGCTGTGCCACCGGGCGAGGATACCAGGAGGGCTCGCTCAGGCGCGCGGGGCGGCGGGGCGGCGCGTGGCGACGAGGAATCCCCGGTACATCACCGCGACGCCGACCGCGAGCGTGAGGGAGAAACCGGTCGCGTTGCCGGCGGCGGCGAAGGCGGAGCCCCCCGCGACGACGAGCGCGCCGCCGGCGATCAGCAGGGTCCCGTGGAGCCGGTGCCGCAGGTCGGGCCGCCCGCGCATCCCGAGGGCTGACCACAGGATGCCGAGCACGAGCACGGCCGTCCCCGTGTAGGAGTAGATCATCGCGAGGGTCCGCGCGGGGGCGCCCTCACCGAAGACCTCCCGGCCGGTGTAGAACGCACCTCCGCTCCCATGCTCTCCCGGCCCCAAGGACGGAGGCGCGGCCGAGATGATCGGATCCACCGGGGCCGAGCGCACGACGAGCGTCGCGTACGCGGTCGCGGCGAGCACGACCGCGAGCCCCAGGTGGCCGACCCACGGGCGGCGGCTGAGCAGGTAGACCTCGCCCAGCGCCAGGTAGGGAACGTTCAGCACGGCGCCGAAGAGCCAGTAGGTCCGGAAGAGCGCCGGCGTCCAGCCCGGCTCCATCACGCCGAGGGTGAGCGCTCCCGAAGCGGTCGCGTACATCAGCAGCGCGATCGCCCAGATCCCCTCGGCCCAGCGGCGGCGCCGCGCGAACCGCACGAGCAGGTGGATGCCGAAGGCGAGCGAGATCGCGGTGGCGATCGCCGGCACGAGCGCGGTCACGCGACCCCCTCCGGATGCTTCGCCTCCCGAAGCTCCCGCCGCAACACCTTGCCGGTCGCGTGCTTCGGAAGCTCGTCGACGACCTCGACGCGCCGCGGCACCTTGAATCGCGCGAGGAACCCGGCGCAGTGCTCGCGCACCTCCTCCTCGGTGACGGCGGCTCCCGGCGCCGCGACGACGTACGCGACCACCCGCTCGCCCGTCCGCTCGTCCGGCTCGCCGACGACGACGCAGTCAGCGACGTCCGGATGCGCGAGGATCGCGTCCTCCACCTCCTTCGGGAAGACGTTGAACCCCGAGACGATCACGAGGTCCTTCTTGCGGTCGACGACGTGGAGGTAGCCGTCGTCGTCCCGGTAGGCCACGTCGCCGGTGTGGAGCCAGCCGTCGCGCAGGACGGCCTCGCTCTCCTCCGGCCGTCCCCAGTAGCCCAGGAAGATGTTCGGCCCGCGGACGAGTATCTCGCCGGGATCGCCGTCCGCCACCTCTTCGCCGTCCTCATCGAGCAGTCGCACCTCGACGCCCGGGAGCGGGAGGCCGATCGAACCCGGCCGCGCTTCCCCCATCGCGTTCGTCGTCACGGCGGGGCCCGCCTCCGTCAGCCCGTAGCCCTCCATGATCGTCATGCCGAACCGCTCGCGGAAGGCCTGGAGCACGCGCTCGGGAAGCGCCGACGCGCCCGAGACCGCCAGGCGCACCGAAGACAGATCGGCCTCGGCCCGTTCCGCGGCCTCCACCCACGCGTGGAACATCGGCGGCGCGCCGAACAGGATCGTGACGTGGTGCCGCTCGATGAGGCGCAGCGTCTCCAGCGGATCGAACCGCTCGACGAGCACCGCCGTGGCCCCGGCCATGAACGTCACGCCCAGGACGACGTTGAGCGCGTAGCTGTGGAACAGCGGGAGCGCCGCCAGGACCACGTCCGACGCATCCTCCTCGAACGCCGGGACACGCGAGATCTGCTCGAGGTTCGCGAGGAGGTTCCCGTGCGTCAGCATGGCGCCCTTGGGGCTCGCCGTCGTCCCGGCCGTGTAGGCGAGCACCGCGAGGTCCTCGCTCGCCACCTCGACCTCCGGCAGCCGCGGCCGCGCGCGGTCGAGGAGCTCGTCGAAGGAACGCGTCCCGCGGGGGGTCGGCGGCGGCCCGACGACGAGCACGTGCTCGATCGACGCCACCCGGTCGCGGACGGCGAGCACCGTGGGGAGGTAGTCGATCTGCGCGATGACGACCTTCGCGTCGGCATCGGCGAGGATGTAGCCGACCTCCTCCGGGGTCAACATCACGTTGAGCGGCGCCACCACCGCTCCGGCCGCCTGGGCGCCGTAGAGCGCGTAGACGAACTCGGGGACGTTCCCGACGAGCATCGCGACCCGGTCCCCGCGACGGACACCCAGCTCCGCGAGGCCGCTCGCGGCCCGGCACACCCATTCCGCCACCTCGGCGTAGGCGATCGGCCGGTCGCCGGAGCGGAGCGCGATGCGATCCCCGTGCTCGGCGGCGGCGCCCAGCAGGAGGTCCGGCAGCGTGGCGACGCGAGGTTCCACCGGCGACAGGATACCGGGGGTCCCGCTCACCGGAGCGGAAGCCAGACC
>DATLGG010000250.1:0-2344 GCA_035540615.1 Actinomycetota bacterium
GTGTAGGTGAGGACGTAGGCACGGCCTTCGTGGATCGTCCAGAGCTGGAGGATCCGGAGGTCCCGGCCCTCCATGTTCGTCCTCGTCACCGCGCGGTGTGCGGGCTGGCCGCCCAGCTCCGCCTCACCCTCCTCGACCACCTCTGCCCCGTTGCCCAGCCCGTGCAGCTCCTCCAGCGAGAGCTCGGTGTACTCCTCCAGCCCCATCGGGCCGGCGTCCTGGACGATGACGTTGATGTTCTCGGCGAAGCCGTCCTCCGGCGGGACCGGGACGAGGAACGAGACGGTCGATCCGGCGACGTTCTCCTGCTGGACCCAACCTTCCGGCCCCTCGATCGCGAACCCGGCCTCCTCGTTCACGTACGCGCCGGATCCCTGATCGGTCTGGACGCTCGTGGTGCACGCCGTCAGGGCGATCAGGCTTCCGGCCACGAGTGAGGGAACGCGGCGCACGGATGCCATCATCCCGCACCGGGCCCGCGCGCGCGAACCGGGATCAGCCCCAGCGCTTCGGGTTGACCGACTCGACGTGGAGGTGGCCGCGACGGCCTTCGAACTTCCCCGTCCCCCCGCGGAAGCCGAGCTCACCCTCGCCCTGCCACGTGCCCTCTCCCGGCACGAGGCCGGCGTACTCGGCCGTCGTTCCGTCGTCGAAGAGGAACCACGCGCGGAGCAGGACCTTGCCCCCGACCGTCGTCGGTGACTGGATCAACCGGACCATCCCGATCCGCTCGCCCCACTCACCCTTCCGCCACTCGCCGCCGACGTCTTCGTAGAGGACCTCTTCCTGGATCACGGATTCGCCGAAGCTCGCCTCCTCGAGCCTCGGGCCGACGCGCCGCTCCTCATCGCCGGCGTCGCTGATCGCTGGGAAGTCGTACCGCGGTAGATCCTTCACGATGGCCCCCTTCGCCCGGTCCCTCGCGCAGCCTATGGCCGCCCCTGCGACGGGGCAAGCGAGGGCCGCTCGGCCCTAGACTCTCCCCGTGCGCCCATCCCTGGAGGAGACGCGCAAGACCGTCACGGTGGTCTTCTGCGACGTCGTGGGCTCCACGAGCCTCGGCGACCGCCTCGACCCCGAGGCCCTGCGGCAGGTGATGACCCGTTTCTACGTGGCGATGCGCGAGGCGCTCGAGCGCCACGGCGGCTCGGTCCAGAAGTACATCGGCGACGCCGTCATGGCGGTGTTCGGCATCCCGAGGCTGCACGAGGACGACGCGCTGCGGGCGGTCCGCGCGGCACAGGAGATGCGCGAGGCCCTCGAGCGCCTGAACGAGGAGCTGGCGGCGGGCTGGGACGTGCGGCTCCAGACCCGGATCGGGATCAACACCGGGGAGGTCGTGGTCGGGGACGCGGCCGCGGGCGAGGCCCTCGTCCTCGGCGACGCCGTGAACGTCGCGGCGCGTCTCGAGCAGGCGGCGGGCGTGGGGAGCGTCCTGATGGGCGCTGAGACGTACGCCCTCGTGCGGGACCACGTCGAGGCGGAGCCGGTCGAGCCGATGGAGCTCAAGGGGAAGCCCGGGCTCGTTCACGCGTACCGCCTCGTCGCGGCGCGGCCGGTCGAGGCGCCCGCGATGCGGCCGGAGCCGCCGCTCGTCGGGCGCAGCGAGGAGCTGGCGGTCCTCCGCGCGGGGTTCGACCGCGCGGTCGCGAAGGGCTCGGCGGTCCTCGCGACGGTCCTCGGGCCTGCCGGGATCGGGAAGTCTCGCCTGGCGCGTGAGGTCGTCGCGGGGCTCGACGCCCTGGTGGTGACGGGACGCTGCCTCCCCTACGGGGACGGGATCACGTTCTGGCCGATCGCCGAGATCGTGAAGCAGGCATCGGCCGTCGCCGACGACGATCCGGCCGAGGTCGCGCGCGCCAAGATCGAGGCGGCGATCACCGGTGCGGAGGATGCCGCGACCGTGCAGGAGCGGCTCGCGGGCCTGCTCGGGATCTCGGATGCTCCTGCGGCGGAGCTGCAGGAGACCTTCTGGGCGGTCCGGCGCTTCCTCGAGCGACTCGGCGAGCGACGGCCGGTCGTGGTGGTCCTCGACGATCTCCAGTGGGCCGAGCCGACGCTCCTCGACCTCGTCGAGTACCTCGCCGGCTGGACGCGGCAGACCGCGCTGTTCCTCCTCTGCCTCGCGCGGCCCGACCTGCTCGAGCTGCGGCCGAGCTGGGGGACCGTCGGGTGGCCGTCGAGCTCGGTCACCCTGGACCCGCTCGACGAGCAGGAGAGCCGCCGCCTCGTCTCCGGGCTGCTCGAGGGGCTCCCGCTCGACGATGCGGCCATGGACCGGATCGCCGCGGCCGCCGGCGGCAACGCGCTCTTCCTCGAGGAGATGCTGCGGATGCTCGAGGAC
>DATLGG010000251.1:0-9946 GCA_035540615.1 Actinomycetota bacterium
GCCGATCACTGTCACCGTGCACGAGTCGGACCGCGGGTTGGTCGCGACGGATCTCGCGCGCCGGTTCCCGCTGTCGGGCGGCTTCCCGGCGGGCGGTGAGCTCCACGATCTCCACGTTTTGGCCTACCCGGGGGATGGGGCTTCGATCGCCCGCCGGCCGGACGTGCTGTACGTCGGCCCCGCACCCGCCGGGATTGGGCTCCTCGACGAGATGAGCGATCAGGTCCAGGCCGGCAACGTGAGCGGCGCCACCGTGTTCACGGGCTACGAGACGTGGCTGGCGACGCACGGGCTGAGCGGCGCGGGCCAGGTCGTGTCGATCACCGACTCGGGCATCGATCCCGTCCACCCCGACCTGCGCGGTCGGATCCGCGCGCGGATCGACTACGCCCCGCTCGGACAGACCGACAGTCCCGTGGACGAGCCGGTCGATACGCTGGGCCACGGCACCCACGTCGCGGGGATCGTTGCGGGCGACGCGAACGGGCTGCAGCCGGTGACTCGCGCGGGGGACGGGAACGGGTTCCTCTACGGGCTCGGGGTGGCGCCGAAGGCGGAGCTCGTGGACCAGAACCTGCTGTCCACCACGGCGAGCGCGATCTTCTGTCCGATCAACGGCATCGGGTTCTGGCCGCCACCGTACCCGTGGGACCGTCTGACGCGCGACGCCCTGGCCAATGGCGCCAGCCTCTGGAATGGATCGTGGTGGTCCTGCGAGGACAGCTCCGGGAGGTACATCGCGACGAACCGTACTTTCGACCAGCTCACCCGTGATGCTGATCCGACGACGTCAGGCAACCAGCCGTTCACGTTCGTCTTCGCCGCGGCGAACTTCGGCCCGTCGTCCCGCACCGTGGCGGCACCGGCGTCGGCGAAGAACGTGATATCGGTGGGTGCCACCCTCAACCAGCGGGCGGGGAACATCGACACGATCGCCGACTTCTCCAGCCGCGGTCCCGCCTTCGACACGCGGATCCTCCCGACGGTGTCGGCGCCTGGTGACGGGGTCATCTCGACGCGGTCGAGCGCGAGCACCGCGGCGTGCAGCGTCCCCGTCGCGAATGGGTTCACGCTGTACTCCTCGTGCCGGGGAACCTCGATGGCCTCGCCGCACGTCGCCGGCGCGGTCGCGCTCCTGCGCGAGTGGTGGCGGAAGTCGAACCCCGTGGACCCATCGCCCGCGATGACGAAGGCGCTGCTCGTGAACACGGCGACCGACATGGGCGTCGCGGACATCCCCAACCCGAACGAGGGCTGGGGCCGTGTGAACCTCGGGACGCTGTTCGCCCCGGACACGCGCGTCTACGAGGATCAGACGACGGTGCTGACCGAGCTGGACGAGACGGCGACCTACCGGGTGCGTGCGGCCGACCCGTCGAAGCCGCTGAAGATCACGGTCGCCTGGACCGATCCGGCCGGCGCCGCCGGCGCGAACCCCGCCCTCGTCAACGACCTCGACCTCCGCGTCGTCTCGGAGAGCGGCGCTGCCTACTGGGGGAACCGGTTCAACGCAGGGCGCTCGACCACCGGTGGGGCGCCGAACCGACGAGACAACCTCGAGGCGGTCTTCCTCGCCTCACCGGGGGACCAGGTCCACGACGTCTCGATCACCGCGTACAACCTCCCCGGTGACGGCGCCCCCGGCGGCGATCAGACGGACCAGGACTTCGCCCTCGTGATCTCCAACGGTGTGATCGTGGCGGGATAACCGCCACCACGGCGGCGTTATCGAAGGAGCGGGCGGCCGGTATCCCCCCGGGAAAGACCAGCCGCCCGCTTCTGCGTCCCGGAAGCGAGCCCGGATCCGGGAGTCGTCATGAGGAAGATCGTCGCCCTTCTGAGCCTCATCGTTGCCACGACCCCCGCCGTCGCTCCGGCGACGGATGCCATGCCCGCCGGAGCCACCGACCCGCTCGGGAGCCTGCGTTGGCTGCCGAGAGGAGCGAACGAGCGGCCCCAGGGGCACAGCTCGCGCCTCGTGGTCGTCTACGACCGGTCGCTGGACGACGGAGGTGTCGTTCCCCTGCGTGCCAAGGGCCCCTTCGTCGTGGGCCTCTCGACGACCACCGTAGGGCAGATGACGATCGCCGGTCACTCGCCGTCGGTCAGCGTCGCACGTGGGGACACGGGTAGCCCCGAGGCGGAGTTCGTGCTCCATGCTGTGGACGGGTATCTCGGTGCCTGGACCGGGGACATCCGTGACGGCGACTGTGCGAAGGCCGGAACCGGGGCCTTCTCGGCGGCCTACTCGACGACGCGCTCGTTCTTCCATCCTGGGGCCGCTCCGTACGCCCCTTCGACGACCGCCGGCGGCTGCGAGGTCGTCGACGCGGCAACCGCGGTCAGGGACAGCGCCGGGCGCCATCTCGGCTTCGACACCATCGTGACCACCCACGTCCCCGGGTTCTGGATCGACGTCTTCTACAGCGAGCTCTCGACGGCGACGTTCCGCCCCGGCCGCGCCAACGCGGATATCTGGTACGAGGCCGCGTACGACGAGGAGGGGGAGGAGGGGCTGTGGCACGAGGTGGCTGATGCGGCCGGCATCTCGACGGCTGTCGACGCCCCCTACGACCAGATCCTCACGTTCAGGGCGACCCCCGGCGGGACGGCGACCCCCTGCCTGTCCCTCACCGACCCGACGCTCCCGGGAAGCTTCGGCGAGCGCTCCGTCCACGTGCCCGTCGGCACGTCGAGCGTCACCTTCCAGCTCTTCCCGAAGGGGAGCTGGGAGATGCGCGTGATCGATCCGAGCGGCCAGTTCCGCTCGGGGCTGGCGGTCCCGGGGCGACGGCAGGTCATCTCGGCGCCGGGGAGCGGGACCTTCGACTTCCCGGTCCTGCGCCCGGGCTGGTTCACCGTGCGCGCCTGCAACATCGCCGGCGAGCACGAGGTCGTCGCTGCCGTGACCTTCGGCTGAGGGCTATCGCCAGACGGTGACGATGATCGCCATGAGCGTGTAGCCGAGGACGGCGTTCATCGCGTTGATCCAGAAGAGCGTGGCCGGACGCCGCTCGTAGGTCGCGTTGATCCAGATCATCGGCGTGAGCAGTCCCAGGCCGACCATCGATCCGATCACGATCCCGTGCATCACGGTCGAGGACCCGGTGGCCCGCGCGATCGCCGCGAGGGCCACCGCCGAGATGAAGTAGCCGATGAACGACCCGATGAAGGCGGTCGCCATCGAACCGGCATCGGACTGCGTGACGCCGGTGGCGCGCTGCCAGGCCCGGCCGAACAGGGCCGTGTACCACAGGGCGCCGAACGCGAAGTACGCGACCGCGGCCGCCAGGACCGCCAGGTAGTTGATCTCGCCGAGCACGTCGAACGTCATCCGAGCCTCCTCCATCCGGTCGTCGCCCCCGTTCTAGACCTTGCTCCGCTCGGGCACAAGCCCCCCGCGCGTATGCTGGTCCTTGCGATGGACGACGCGAGCGACCTGCAGCAGCTCACGATCGACTACCTCCTGCTGGCCGACGGCGCGCAGGTGCAGAACGGGAAGCTCTACGTGCTCGGCGGCGGCTGGGAGCGGCTCCAGTTCGACTCGTACCCGCAGACGGTGCCGGTCGGCATCGCGCTCGGCGTCCGCGTGCCCTGGGGGGAGACGAACCAGAAGCACTCGTTCCGGATCCGAGGCCTCGACGCGGACGGGCAGGAGCTCTTCGGGGGCCAGGGCGAGTTCGAGATGGGCCGACCGGCCGGTCTCCCGCTTGGGACCTCGCAGATCTTCCAGGTGGCGCTGCAGCTCCCGCTCCCGGTCCCCGCTCCGGGCCAGTACTCGGTCGAAGCCGACGTTGACGGGGCGGTCCGGCGCTCGACGCCGTACTTCGCGGTGCAGACCCGCCCGGGATGAGCCTCGCGCCGTTCTCCGCGCCCGTCCGTGCCTGGTTCGAGACGACGTTCCCGGAGCCGACGCCGGCGCAGGCGCAGGGTTGGCCGGCCATCATCTCGGGCGAGCATTCGCTGATCCTCGCCCCGACCGGCTCGGGCAAGACCCTCGCGGCGTTCCTCACGGCGATCGACCGGCTCGGGACGACACCCCCCGTCATTCCCGAGCGCCGGTGCCGCGTGCTCTACATCTCGCCCCTCCGCGCGCTCGCGGTGGACGTCGAGAAGAACCTGCGCACGCCGCTCGCCGGCATCAGCCTCGCGGCGGAGCGGCTGGGGGACGGCTTCGTGCAGCCGGAGGTCGGGATCCGCACCGGAGACACGCCCGCGACGGAACGACGCGCGCTCGTCCGCCACCCTCCGGACATCCTCATCACGACGCCGGAGTCGCTGTACCTGATGCTCACGTCGCAGGCGCGGGAGATGCTGCGCGGCGTCGAGACCGTGATCGTCGACGAGATCCACGCCCTCGCGGGGAACAAGCGAGGCGCGCACCTCGCGCTCAGCCTCGAGCGGCTGGAGGAGCTGACCGAGCGCCCGCCGCAGCGCATCGGGCTGTCGGCCACCCAACGCCCGCTCGAGGAGATCGCGCGGTTCCTCGGCGGGCGAACCTCCGACGGTCCACGCCCCGTCCGCATCGTCGACGCGGGGATCCGCAAGCCGATCGAGGTGGAGGTCGTCGTTCCCGTCGAGGACATGGGCCGGCTCGGGGACGTGGAGCCGGATCTCGTCTCCGGCCCGGCCTCCTCCGGTCCCACGCGGATGAGCATCTGGCCCGCGGTCCACCCGAAGATCCTCGAGCTGATCCGCGCGCACCGCTCGACGATCGTGTTCTGCAACGCGCGCCGGCTCGCCGAGCGCCTCGCGTCGCGCCTGAACGAGCTGGCCGGTGAGGAACTGGTCCGCTCTCACCACGGGTCCCTCGCGCGCGAGCAGCGCGTGATCGTCGAGGACCAGCTCAAGAGGGGGGAGCTGCGCGGGATCGTCGCGACCTCCTCGCTCGAGCTCGGGATCGACATGGGTGCCGTCGACCTCGTCGTGCAGGTCGAGTCGCCGGGGTCGGTCGCGCGCGGGCTGCAGCGGATCGGGCGGGCCGGTCACCGCGTCGGCGAGCCGTCGCGCGGGCGGATCTTCCCGAAGTACCGCGGCGACCTCGTGGAGGCGGCGGTCGTCGTCCGGAGGATGCGCGACGGCTCGATCGAGGAGACCCGTGTCCTGCGGAACCCGCTCGACGTGCTCGCCCAGCAGATCGTCGCGATCGTGGCGATGGACGAGTGGCGGCTGCATGACCTGGCCGCGCTCGTTCGGCGCGCCGCCCCCTTCTCGGACCTCAGCGACGAGGTCCTGCGTTCGGTCCTCGACATGCTGGCCGGGCGCTATCCCTCGGAGGAGTTCTCCGAGCTCCGCCCGCGTCTCGTGTGGGACCGGCGTGACGACACGCTCCGCGCGAGGGAGGGGGCGCAACGGCTGGCGGTCACGAGCGGTGGGACGATCCCCGACCGCGGCCTGTTCGGCGTCTTCCTTCCAGACGGCGCGCGGGTCGGAGAGCTCGACGAGGAGATGGTGTACGAGTCGCGCCCAGGCGAGACGTTCCTCCTCGGCGCGTCGACGTGGCGGATCGAGGAGATCACCCACGACCGGGTGATCGTGACGCCGGCGCCGGGGGAGCCGGGGAAGATGCCGTTCTGGCACGGCGAGGGGCCGGGCCGGCCGCTCGAGCTCGGGCGCGCCCTCGGAGCGTTCGTGCGCGCCGCCCGCAGCGGGGAAGCCGACCTCGAGCATGACTACGGGCTGGACCGGCTCGCCGCCGAGAACCTCCTGCGGTACCTCCGTGAGCAGGAGGAGGCGGCGGGCGCGGTGCCCGACGACCGGACGATCGTCGTCGAGCGCTTCCGGGACGAGATCGGCGACTGGCGCGTGTGCGTGCTGTCGCCGTTCGGGGCACGCGTCCACGCGCCCTGGGCGATCGCGGTGCAGGCCCGGCTCGAGGAACGCCTCGGTCTGCAGGTCGAGGCGCTGTGGAGCGACGACGGCATCGTCTTCCGGCTGCCGGAGGCCGAGGAGCACCTCCCGCTCGAGGATCTGCTCCTCGACCCCGAGGACGTCGAGGATCTCGTCCTCTCCCGGGTGACCGGGACGGCCCTGTTCGCCTCGCTCTTCCGCGATGCGGCCGGCCGGGCGCTCCTGCTCCCGCGACGCCGCCCCGACCGTCGCACCCCGCTGTGGCAGCAGCGCCGCCGAGCCGCCGACCTGCTCGCGGTGGCTTCCCGCTACCCGGACTTCCCGATCCTGCTCGAGACGACGCGCGAATGCCTCCAGGACCACTTCGACCTCCCCGCGCTCCTGCAGGTCCTCACCGACATCCGGACGCGCCGGATCCGCGTCGCCGCCGCCGAGACGCAGCAGGCCTCGCCGTTCGCGCAGTCGCTGCTGTTCGACTGGATCGCCGTCTACATGTACGAGGGCGACGCGCCGCTGGCGGAGCGGCGCGCGCAGGCCCTCGCGCTCGACCGCGACCTCCTGCGTGAGCTGCTCGGCGCCGAGGAGCTCCGCGACTTGATCGACGAGGACGTCCTCGAGGAGCTCGAGCTGGAGCTCCAGGGCCTCGTCCCCGAACGGCGCGCGCGCAGCGCCGACGAGCTCCACGACGTCCTCCGCCGCCTCGGCCCGCTCCTCGACGAGGACCTCGCCGTCCGCGCCGGCGGTGACGCCGCGACGTGGATCGCCGAGCTCCTCGAACAGAAGCGCGCGATCCGCGTGACGTTCGCGGACGGGGATCGGGTCGCCGCCGCCGAAGACGCCGCACGCCTGCGGGACGCGCTTGGCGTCGCCCTTCCGCTCGGTCTCCCCAGCGCGTTCACCGACCCGGTCGAGAGGCCGCTCGATGGGCTCGTCGGGCGCTATGCCCGCACGCACGGCCCATTCGAGACCGAGCAGGTCGCGGACGCGTTCGGCCTCGCGGTCGACCGGGTCGTCCCCGCGCTGGAGCGCCTCGAAGCCGACGGCAGGCTCGTCCGTGGCGAGTTCCGCCCCGGCGGCACGCGACGCGAATGGTGCGACGTCGAGGTCCTCCGGGTCCTGCGCCGGCGCTCGCTCGCGCGCCTGCGCAAGGAGGTCGAGCCGGTCGAGGCGGAGGTCCTCGGGCGGTTCCTCCCGGCGTGGCAGGGCGTCGGCTCGGCGCGCCGTGGGATGGAGGCCCTCGCCGAGGTCATCAACCAGCTCCAGGGCGCGGCGATCCCGGCGAGCGTCCTCGAGGTCGACGTCCTCGCCCAGCGGCTCCAGGGGTACCGGCCCGCCGACCTCGACGAGCTCTGCGCCTCCGGCGACGTCGTCTGGAGCGGGGCAGGTCCGATCGGCGCCTCCGACGGCCGGGTCGCCCTCGCGTTCCGCGACCACCTTGACGTGCTTCCGCCCGTCCCACCCGAGCCGCCCGACGGGGACCTCCACGAGGCGCTCCGCTCCCACCTGGCCGCCCAGGGCGCCTCGTTCTGGCCGGACCTGGTGCGGGCGGCCGGGACCGGCGACGAGGGGGCCGTCCTCGCGGCGCTGTGGGACCTCGTCTGGGCGGGCGAGGTGACGAACGACACTCCCGCGCCACTGCGGGCCTTCCTCGGCCGCCGCCCGGCGGCACGGCGGGGACGCCGCGCCCGTCCCGGCAGCCTGCGGCGCGTCGGTCCTCCCGCCGGCGCCGGCCGCTGGTCGCTCCTGCGGCGACCGCCGGTCGATCCGACGGTCGTCGCGCACGCGCGAGCCCTCCAGCTGCTGGAGCGCCACGGCGTCCTGACGCGGGAGGCGGCGGGGGTGGGTTCGCTTCCGGGCGCCTTCTCCGGCATCTACCCCGTCCTGCGGCAGCTCGAGGAGGCGGGGCGGATCCGGCGCGGCTACTTCGTGTCGGGCCTCGGCGGTGCGCAGTTCGCCTTGCCCGGTGCGATCGACCGGTTGAGGACGCTCCGCGACCGCCCGGACGAGCCGATCGTCCACGCGCTGGCCGCGACCGACCCCGCCCAGCCCTACGGCGCCGCTCTGCCGTGGCCCGACGCCGAGGGTCGGCCGGCGCGGACGGCCGGGGCCTACGTCGTCCTCGTCGACGGCGCGGCGACGGCGTACCTCGAGCGCGGCGCGCGCAGCCTGCTGACCTTCCCGGCCGCCTCCGAGCGTGACGGGTGGGCCGACGGCCTCGCGAGCCTCGTGAAGGACGGGAGGCTCGCGCGCATCGAGCTCCGTCGCATCGACGGCGGTCCTGCCGACGCATCTCCGGTGGCCGAACGGCTGCGCTCCGCCGGATTCTCCGACGGCTACCGGGGGCTCACGCTCCGAGGCTGAAGCGATGCCCGAAGGCGACACGATCCACCGCGCGGCCTCGACGCTCGACCGCGCCCTGACGGGACGGGCGCTGACCGCGTTCCGCGCCGACGGCCTCGGCGGGGCTCTTCCCGGGCCCGGCACGACGGTCCGCGGGGTCCAGGCGAGGGGCAAGCACCTCCTGATCCGCTTCGACGACGGTCTCACGCTGCACACGCACATGCGGATGGAGGGGTCGTGGCACCTCTACCGCCCGGGGGAGCGGTGGCGGAAGGCGCGTGCCAGCGCCAAAATCGTCCTGGAGACCGAGGACTGGGTGGCGGTCTGCTTCTCGGCGCCGATCGTCGAGGTCGTGCGGGACGAGCGACGGCTGGCGTCGGTCCGGTCCCTCGGCCCCGACCTCACCGCTCCGGATCCGGACCTCGACGAGGCGCTGACCCGGATGGCGGCGACGGAGCAGGAGCGTGAGATCGGCGAGGTGCTGCTCGACCAGCGCATCGCGGCAGGGATCGGCAACGTCTACAAGAGCGAGGTTCTCCACCTCGAGCGCATCTCGCCCTTCACCCCGCTCAGCGGGCTCGAGGTGGCTGCGCGGCGGCGTTTGCTGGAGCGTGCCGCCGCGCTCCTGCGGAGGAACCTGACGACCGTGCGTCGGACGACGGTCGCCGGCGGCCTCGCCGTGTACGGGCGGGCGGGGCGCCCCTGCCGCCGCTGTGGTTCAACGATCCGGCGGCGTCTCCAGGGGCGCGAGCGTCCGCGCGCGACCTTCTGGTGCCCGGCCTGCCAGCCGTCGGCCGCTTAGCAGCCCTCGGGGTCGACGCCGTCGAGGAAGCCCCACCACGCCTCGAGCGCATCCGATGTCGCCGCGATCACCTCTTCCTCGTGACCCGCTGCGAGCCGCTCGATGAGTGTCCGCTCGGCTCCCGCGTGCTCGACGTCGAGGGCCTGGTGGACGGTGAAGAAAGAGAGCGCGCTGGGGTCGTCGACCCCGAAGTGCTCGCGCAGACCGGCGATCTTCTTCTCGGCGACGGCCGGGACCTGCGACTCGTAGGCGTAGACCCCCGCGACGGCGGCGGGAACCGGCGCCGTGGTCGCGCTCCGCCGGTACGTCGCAACGAGATCGCGGGTCTGCGCCGTGGGTGCCGCCCCGCGGACGCTCTCCCGGGAGACGCCGACCCCCTCGGCGAAGCGGAGCCACAGCTCCGCGTGGTTCTGCGGTCCGTGCTCCTCGTCCCAGAGGTTCTCCAGGAGGTGCTGGCGCGTCACGGGGTCCTCGGTCCGGCTGTGGATCGCCGAGAGGATCGTCGGGAACGCCGACTCGAACGCGTAGTACTGCCGGGCGTAGTCCTGCAGCGCTCCCTTCGGAAGCGTTCCGCTCTGCCACTTCTCGTAGAACGGGTGGGTGAGCAGATGCCGCTCCGCGATCAGTCGGTCGATGTGCGCGAGCACGTCCACGGGCTCCTCCTCGGTTCGGTGTCGGCGTAGCCTGTCAGCCGCGGCCCCAGCCCGCAACCCAGCGGAGTGCGATCACGCCTCGCATGATCCAAGGGGCGCCCATCAGGGGCTCGTCCACCTGACCGCGCCGGTCGCGCCCTCGAAGACCTCCGCCGCGTGCCGCCCCGGCCCGCCCTGCACGTACTCCGCGATCAGGTCGTGTCCCGCATCGCGGCGGAGCGCCCCGCCGTTCAGGTAGAGGCTCCAGCTGGGATACCCGGAGTCCACGACCTTCGTGTGCGACCAGAGCGGGGCTAAATTG
>DATLGG010000252.1:0-8043 GCA_035540615.1 Actinomycetota bacterium
CTCTCGTCGAGGGGGAGCTCGTGCAGCTGTCGGCGGTCTCGTCGGGCGTGGCGGACGCGCGGAAGGTGATCGAGCGCGCCAGGGGCTCGATGTTCTCGACGATCCTCTTCGTCGACGAGGTCCATCGTTGGAGCAAGGCCCAGCAGGACGTCCTGCTGCCGGCGGTGGAAGAGGGGACCGTCACGCTGATCGGCGCGACGACCGAGAACCCGTACTTCTCGCTCGTGTCGCCGCTCCTGTCCCGGTGCCTCCTCCTGCGGCTGGAGCCCCTCGACGCGAAGGATCTGCGCGACCTGCTGGAGCGGGCTCTCCGCGACCCCGAGCGGGGGATGGGCGGTGACGATCTCGAAGCCGACGAGGAGGCCCTGACGTTCCTCGCCGACGCCGCCGGCGGCGACGCGCGGTTCGCGCTCTCCGGGCTCGAGGCCGCCGCGCTCGCGGCGCGCGGGGCGGGCGAGCGGAAGATCGGCCGGTCGCTCGTCGAGGACGCGGTCCAGCGCCGGGCGCTCGTCTACGACCGCGACGAGCACTACGACGTCATCTCGGCGTTCATCAAGAGCCTCCGCGGCTCGGACCCCGACGCCGGGCTCTTCTACCTCGCGCGGATGCTGGAGGCGGGGGAGGACGCGCGGTTCATCGCCCGCCGGATGGTGATCCTCGCGTCCGAGGACATCGGGCCGGCCGACCCGCAGTCGCTCCTGATCGCCAACGCCGCGGCGCACGCGGTCGAGTACGTGGGGCTTCCGGAGGCCGAGCTCAACCTCGCCCAGGCGGTCATCCACCTCGCGCGGGCGCCGAAGAGCAACGCGGCCTACCGCGCCCTCGGCGCCGCGAAGCGTGAGGCGGCGGACCCACGGCACCGCGTCCCGCCGCACCTGCGCGACACCCACTACCGCGGCGCGGAAGCGCTCGGCCACGGCGCGGGCTACGTGTATCCGCACGACGATCCCGACGGAGCGCGCGACCAGCGCTACCTCCCGGAGACGGCCCGCGGCGGCTACCTCGAGGACCGCTGAGGCCGACCATCGGATAGGCTGACGCGCAGCCGACCGAAGGAGCGGACGTGACCGGCGGAGAGTGGGCCCTGCTGATCGCGGCGATCGCGTGGGCGGTCCTCGTGGTCTTCCTGGCGATCGTCCTGGCGAACCTCTCGCGCGTCCTCGACAGCGCGCGGACGATGATCGACGGGGTCCACCAGGAGACGATCCCGCTCCTCACCGAGGTCACGACCTCGGTCAAGAAGGTCAACCGCGAGCTCGACCGGGTCGACCCGCTCCTCGCCTCGGCGGCGAACATCACGAGGTCGATCGAGCGGCTGACCGCGGTCCTCGAGCGGCTCCTCGCCTCGCCGCTGATCAAGGCCGCGGCCGTGGGCGCCGGCGTCACCCGCGCGATCCGGCGTTTCCGGGGAGAGAAGTGAGGCGAGCGTTCTGGGTCGCGCTCGGCCTGGGCGCCGGCGTGACGAGCGCGATCCTCGTCTCCCGCTGGCTCCGTCGGCAACGCGAGCGGTTCTCCCCGTCGAACATCGGCGCGCAGGTGGGCGAGGGCGTGCGCGACCTCCGCCAGCTGCTCGGCGTCTCCCTCGAGGAGGGACGCCGTGCGATGCGCGAGCACGAGGCCGAGATCCGGTCGGCGATCGATCCCGACGCCTAGCGGCGCGGCTCCCAGGAGAACGTCCGCAGCGCGACCACCAACCCGGCGGCGCCCCAGGCGGCGATCGCGCCGAGGTGTCCCCACTCGAAGCCCGGCCCCGAGAGGAACGGGTCGTAGGCGGTCTGGAGCGCCTGCGAGAGGTGCTTCACCGGGAAGAGGTCGCCGAGGGTCCGGAGCCACGGCGGCGCCTGGTCGAGCCGGATGAAGACGTCCGAGACGAACAGCAGCGGGAGGATCGTGGCATTGACCACGGCAGGGGCCGCGTCCGCGTTGGGGATCGCCGCCGTGATCGCGATCCCGAGCGCGCAGAACGCGGCCGCGCCGACCGCCAGCGTCACGAGGACCGCCGGGAGCGAACCGGTCGGCGCGCGGACGCCGTAGAAGATCATCCCGAACAGCGTCACGATCGCGACGAGCACGATCGCCAGGGCGATCACGTGCAGGATCTTGCCGGCGAGGAAGGCGCCCGTGGACAGCGGCGTCCCGCGGATCCGCTTCAGCCGTCCCTGGTCACGGTCGAAGGTCAGCCGCATCGCCAGGTTCGTGAAACAGGTCGTGATGATCGAGAAGGCGGCGATCGCCGGGACGTAGAAGGTAGAGGCGGTCGTCGTCCCCCCGGCCACGCGGATCTCCAGGTTCCCGAAGATCAGGTTGAAGATCACGAGGAACATCAGCGGGAACGCGAACGTGAAGACGGCCGAAGCCGGGTTCCGCCGGAACGCCCGGTGCTCGTAGCGCAACTGCCGAAGCGTGCGCCTCATCCTTCGGGCTCCGCCGTGAGCTCGAGGAAGAGCTCCTCGAGCGATCGGGGCGAGACGGAGAGCCCTTCGAGCTCCACGCGCGCGTTCAGCGCCCATCCCGTGAGCTCGTGCAGCGTCCGAACGGGGTCCTCGGTCCGGATCGTCACCCGCTCGCCGTCGCGAAGAGCGCCGAGCGACGCCGGCGGCTGGGCGTCGGCCCGCAGGACGAAGGCGATCGTCGTCGCTCCCGCGCCGGTGAGCTCCTCCGGCGACCCTTCGCTCACGATCCGTCCGCCGATCACGATCGCGACGCGATCGGCGAGGTGCTGGGCCTCGTCGAGGTAGTGCGTCGTGAGCACGACGGTGGTGCCGAGCGTGCGGAGGTTCCGGACCATGCCCCAGGCGCCACGGCGCGCGGCGGGATCGAACCCGGTCGTCGGCTCGTCCAGGAAGAGGAGGTCGGGGTTGCCGGCGAGACCGAGCGCGACGTCGAGCCGCCGCTGCTGGCCGCCCGAGAGGCGTCGCACGAGCGTCCCACGCTCCTCGCGTAGTCCGACGACCTCGAGGATCTCCTCGAGCGGCCTCGGCGCGGGGTAGTAGCCGCGGAAGAGCTCGACCGCCTCCTCGACCTTCAGGTAGGGCTCGACGCTCGTCTCCTGCAGGACGATCCCGATCCGCTCGCGGAAGGCCCGTTCACCGCGCCCGGGGTCGAAGCCGAGGACGCTCACCTCGCCCGCGTCCCGCGGGCGGTGGCCCTCGAGGATCTCGAGGGTCGTGGTCTTCCCGGCGCCGTTCGGCCCGAGGAGCGCGAAGATCTCGCCCCGGCGGATCGCCAGGTCGAGGCCCCGGACCGCCTCGATCTGCCCGTACCGCTTGCGGAGGTCCCGGACCTCGATCGCCAGCTCCGACATCCGGGTCATCCTACGGGCGCCCGTCGATAGACTGAGGCCCGATGGATGGGTCTCAGATCCGGCGCCGCTTCCTCGACTTCTTCGGCGAGCGGGGGCACACGGTCGTGCCGTCGTCCTCGCTGATCCCGAACGACCCGAGCCTGCTGCTCACCACCGCGGGGATGGTGCAGTTCAAGCCGTACTTCCTCGGGGAGCAGGATCCGCCGTACCCGCGGGCGGCCTCCGCGCAGAAGTCCTTCCGCACGACCGACATCGAGCTCGTGGGTCACACCGACCGCCACATGACGTTCTTCGAGATGCTCGGGAACTTCTCGTTCGGCGACTACTTCAAGGAAGGCGCGATGGACCACGCCTGGGCGCTGATCACCGAGGGATTCGGCATCGACCCGGCGCGCCTGTGGGTCACGGTCTACGAGACCGACGACGAGGCCGAGGAGATCTGGCGCGACCACGTCGGCGTTCCGGCCGACCGCATCGTCCGCCGCGGAAAGGCCGACAACTTCTGGTCGATGGGGGTCGCCGGTCCCTGCGGGCCCTGCTCGGAGATCTACGTCGACCGGGGGCCGGAGCACGGCCGCGAGGGCGGCCCCGAGGTCGACGAGGATCGATACCTCGAGATCTGGAACCTCGTCTTCATGCAGTACGAGTGCGACGAGAACATCGAGATCGTCGGCGACCTTCCGAAGAAGAACGTCGATACCGGGATGGGCCTCGAGCGGATGGCGCTCGTCCTTCAGGGGAAGAACTCGGCGTTCGAGACGGACCTCGTCCGGCCGCTCCTCGAGCAGGCGGAGCGGCTCGCCGACGCTCGCTACGGCGCCGACCCGTCCACCGACATCTCGCTCCGGATCCTCGCCGAGCACGGCCGCGCCACGACCTTCCTGATCGCCGACGGCGTGACCCCGTCGAACGAGGGTCGCGGTTACGTCCTGCGCCGGATGCTGCGACGCGTCGTCTCGCACGCCCGGCGGCTCGGCGTCGAGAAGGACGTCACCGGCCCGCTCGTCGAGCGGACGATCCAGCTGATGGGGGAGGCGTACCCCGACCTCGTGGAGCGCCGGGCCTTCGTCCTGCAGGTCGCGGCGGCGGAGGAGGAGCAGTTCGCGCGGACGCTTCGCCAGGGGATGGAGCGCTTCGGGGACGAGCTCGAGCGCACGCGCTCGTCCGGCGGTGGCCGCTTCTCCGGCGAGGCGGCGTTCCTCTACCACGACACCTACGGCTTCCCGATCGAGCTCACCGTGGAGCTCGCGAAGGAGCAGGGCCTCGAGGTCGACACCTCCGCGTTCGAACGGCTGATGGAGGAGCAGCGCCGGCGGGCGAAGGAGGCCGCGAAGGGTGGGCGGGACGACCGCGCGCTGGTCGAGATCGGACGAGAGGCGGGCCGCAGCGAGTTCCTCGGGTATGAGCGCGTCACGGCGGAAGGGCGCCTGCTCGGGATCGTCACGGAGGGAGCCCGTGCGGAGGCCGCCACGGAAGGCGATGAGGTCGAGGTCGTCCTCGACCGGACACCGTTCTACGCCGAGGGCGGCGGCCAGATCGGCGATGCGGGGACGATCCGGACCGCGAGCGGCGAGGTCGCCGTCGAGGACACCGTCGCCGGACCGGGGGAGACGATCGTCCACCGGGGGCGCGTGATCCGCGGCGAGGTCCACGCGGGCGAGGCGGCCGAGGCGGTGGTCGATGCCCCCCGTCGTGCCGCGACGGCCCGCTCCCATACCGGCACGCACGTCCTGCACTGGACGCTCCGGAGCCTCCTGGGCGAGCACGCGCGCCAGGCGGGCTCGCTCGTCGCGCCCGGGCGACTGCGCTTCGACTTCACGCACTTCGAGTCGGTCTCGCGTGACCGCCTCGAGGAGGTGGAGGGGGTGGCGAACGAGCGCCTGATCGAGGACGAGCCGGTCCGCGCGTACGAGACGACGATGGAGTTCGCGCGCAGTCAGGGCGCGATCGCCCTCTTCGGAGAGAAGTACGGGGACATCGTCCGCGTCGTGGAGATCGGGGACTACTCGGTGGAGCTGTGTGGGGGGACGCACGCGGTGCGGACAGGCAACGTCTCGCCCCTCGTCGTCTCGTCGGAGGGCAGCATCGGATCCGGGTTGCGCCGGCTGGAAGTGCTGGTCGGGCCGGACGCCGTCGCGTGGGTCAACGCGGAGCGCCGCCTGCTGGAGGAGGTCGCGGCGGCCCTCGGGGCCGGCGACCCGAAGCAGGCGCCGGACCGGGCGCGGAAGGCGATCGCCCGGATCAAGGAGCTCGAGGCCCAGCTCGGGGCCCTCAGGAAGGGCGAGCGGGGAGAACGGGTCGAAGAGCTGCTCACCTCGGCCGTCGACGTCGCCGGGGTGGCCCTCGTCGTCGCCGACATCCCCGGCGAAGACGTCGGCGGCCTCCGGGAGCTGGCCCTGAAGCTCCGGGACCGCCTCGAAGCGAACGGGCAAGGGGCGGCGGTGCTCGGCACCACCGATGGCGCGAAGGCCCAGCTCGTCGCGGCCTGCACGAAACCGCTGCTCGACCGCGGCGTGACCGCGGGCGCCCTCCTCGAGCACGCCGCGAAGGCGATCGGCGGCGGCGGTGGCGGGCGGCCGCACCTGGCGATCGCGGGCGGCGGCAACCCGGCCGGGCTGCCGGAGGCGCTCGGCGGGATCGGGGAGCGCCTCGCCTCGCTCCTGCAGGGCTGATCGGTGCTCCCGGCCGGACGTGTTCTCGGTCTCGACGTCGGTGAGGTTCGCATCGGGGTCGCGCTCAGTGATCCGGAGCGACGCGTCGCGCTCCCCGTGGGGACGATCACGGTCGCCGGCGCGCCGCACGACCTCCGCGCCGTCGCGAAGCTCGTCGCCGAGCACGGGGTCGCCGAGGTCGTGGTCGGCCACCCGATCTCGCTCGCAGGGGAGCGGGGCCAGGCGGCCGTGCGGGCCGAGGAGTTCGCCGATGGGCTCCGCGCGATCGTCGAGGTCCCGGTGCACCTGCAGGACGAGCGGCTGACGACGCGCGAGGCCGAGCGGGACCTGCGCGCGGCCGGGAGCGGCCGGCGGACGCGCCAGGCCGTCGACCAGGCCGCGGCGGCCCTGATCCTCCGGGCGTTCCTCGAGCGGCACTGAGGGCGACGCCGCTCCCGCGGCGGCGATATCCTCACGCCCCATGGCCGGGCGACACGCGAAGCGAGGTCGAGGCGGCAGGATCGCGGCGATCGTGCTGCTGCTGCTGGTCGTCGCCGGTGGCGCCGGCGCGACCGGCCTCTATTTCTGGGCCACCGGGACCCCCGGGGGGCCGGCCCGGGCGGTCCCGATCGAGGTCCCGTCCGGGGCGACGATCGCTGAGATCTCCGAGCTGCTCGAGGAGAAGGGAGTCGTCCGGTCGGCCTTCGCCTTCCGTCTGGTCGCGCGGCTCCGAGGCGCGCCCTCGATCCAGGCGGGGAGGTACGAGCTCCAGACGAACATGCGGCCGGAGGCGGCGCTCGAGATCCTGGACGGCGGGCCGATCCCGGAAGAGACGGTGACCCTCACGATCCCCGAGGGGCTGCGCGTCGACCAGGTCGCCGAGCGGGTCGCGGAGGTCCTGCCCGTCACGGCCAAGGAGTTCCTGGCGGCCGCCGAGAGCCGGAGGCACGCGCTCCCTCCGTACCTGCCGAAGCGGAGGGCGCGTTCGCTCGAGGGGTTCCTCTTCCCGAAGACCTACGAGCTGCCGGCCACGGCCGACGCCGATGTCGTGATCGAGCGCCTCCTCGCGCAGTTCGAGGAGGAGGTTTCGGGCCTCGACTGGGGGCGGGCGGAGCGTCTCGGCCTCAGCCCGTACGAGATCGTGATCGTCGCCTCGCTGATCGAGCGGGAAGCGCGCGTCGACGAGGACCGGCGCAAGATCTCCTCGGTCATCTACAACCGGATCGAGCAGGGGATGCGTCTGCAGATCGACGCCACGGTCCAGTACGCGCTGCCAGAGCACAAGCCGCGCCTGACCTACGCGGACTACGAGTACCCGAGCCCCTACAACACGTACCTGAACGACGGCCTCCCGCCGACGCCGATCGCGAGCCCCGGGCTCGCGTCGATCGAGGCCGCGCTCCGACCGGCGAAGACGAACTACCTCTTCTACATCCTCGTCGACGACGACGGCCGCCACGCCTTCACCGAGTCCTACGACGAGTTCCTGAACATCAAGAACCGGGTTCAGAGCGGCTGACCCCGTTCCTCAAGGTCCTAGGCCGGCCGGCCGACAACCGCAAGAGGAACACATGGACGCTTTCGACTTCTCTGGTCTGGTGGCGAGGGCCGTGGCAGGCCTCGACGACGTGCGGGCCTGCCTCCTGCTCTCCCGCGACGGACTGACGCTCGGCGCCTACCCGGTGGGCGGCGAGGAGCAGGCGCGGGCCGCCTGGAGCCGGGTCGAGCCGATCGGCGACGTGGAACGCGGGTTCCTCGTCGTTGGCGATGAGGTCTGGGTCTTCGCCAGGCGGGGCGCTTACGCCTGCATCGTCGTCGGGAGCGGGTCGGCGAAGGCCGGGGTGCTCCTCGACCGTCTCGAGGCCACGCTCCGTGCGGCCGAAGAGGCGCGGATGCAGGCGGGGACCGCGCCGCCGCAGCCGGCGCCAGCCGTGCGACGGCCGCGCACGCCGCTGCACCGCGAGCCGAAGCCCGAGCCGGCCGATCAGGTCCTCGAGGAGGTTGCGCGCGTGCTGCGCATGCCCGACGACGCCGTCGGTCAGTCGCCGTCGGGGCCGGCCGCATCGGCGCCTCCGCCGGCTCCACCCC
>DATLGG010000253.1:0-3164 GCA_035540615.1 Actinomycetota bacterium
CGTGGCTCGTGTCGGGAACGAGCTCAACGTGCTCGCGGTTCATCGGCTCCGTGAAGCTCGGCCATCCGGTGCCGGAGTCGAACTTCGTCCCGGAGTCGAAGATCTTCGCTCCGCACGCGCGACAGCGGTAGTCGCCCTCCTCGTGGTGGTCCCAGTACTCCCCGGTGAAGGGGCGCTCGGTGCCGGCCTCCCGCAACACGTGGTACTCCTCCGGGCTGAGCTCCTTGCGCCACTCCTCCTCGGTCTTCTCGATCCTCGTCGTCACGGTCCCTCCTCGGGTCGGATGAGCCTTCCAACGCCCGCGCGGCATCGACTGTTCCCGCCAGCCTAGCCCGCCGCCGGGGGGCGAAGGGTCGGGAACCCCCCGAACGGACTATTGGCGCGCCGTTCCCGTGTGCCATCCTGGGGGCGTGGAAGGCACGCGCACGCGGCCGAGCGGCCGGATGCGATCTTCGCTCGCTCCCGTGGCGGAGGTCTTCCGGAACCCGGACCTCCGCCGGCTCCTGCTCGGGTCGAGCGGCTACTTCACCGGAGATTGGGCGTACACGATCGCGCTCGCCGTCTTCGCCTATCGCGCGGGTGGCCCGGCCGCGGTCGGTCTCGTCGGTCTGATCCGCATGGTTCCGGCGGCGGTGATCGCGCCCTTCGGGTCGATGCTCGCGGATCGCTACCGACGGGAGCGCGTGCTGACGCTCGTGTACCTCTCCTGCGCCGTGATCGGGGCGCTCTCCGCGACGGCCTACTTCCTCACCTCATCGACCATCCTGATCTTCGTCCTGGCGGGCCTCATCAGCGCCGTGTCCGCGGTGCTCCGCCCGGCGCACTGGGCGCTCGTGCCCCTGCTCGCGACGAACCCGCGACAGATGGCCGCCTCGAACGCGGCATCGAGCATGGTCGAGGGCGTCAGCACGTTCGTCGGGCCCGCGATCGGCGCGGCCCTGCTCGTCACGGGCAGCGCCGGCATCGTCTTCGCGGCCACCGCGGCGATGTTCGCCTGGTCGGCCTTCATCACGGCCAGGATCACGAGCGACATCACGGCGAAGATCAAGCCGAGGACGGAGAACGAGCCCCCGCTGCGCGTCGCGGCCGAGGGGTTCCGGATCCTGCTACGGGAACCGGGCCCGCGCCTTCTCGTCGCCCTCTTCTCCGCCCAGACGCTCGTCCGCGGTCTGCTGAACGTGCTGCTCGTCGTCGCCTCGGTGGAGCTGCTCGGGCTCGGGGAATCCGGTGTCGGGATCCTCACGTCGGCGTTCGGCGTCGGGGGGATCGTGGGAACGCTGGCGACGCTCTGGCTGGTCGGCCGGCGGCGCCTGGCGGGGCCGTTCGGACTCGGGCTGGCGCTGTGGGGACTGCCGATCGCCCTCGTCGGCTTCTTCCCGAATCCCGCCGCCGCGCTCGTCCTCCTCGCCCTGCCCGGGGTGGGGAACGCGATCGGGGACGTCGCCGGCTACACGCTCGTCCAGCGCCTGACGAAGAACGACGTCCTGGCCCGCGTGTTCGGCGTCCTCGAGGGCTCCGTCACCGTGACGCTCGGGATCGGGTACGTCCTCGCGGCGCCGCTCCTGGCGGTCGCCGGCACGCGGGGCGCGCTCATCATCACGGGCCTGCTCCTGCCCGTCCTCGTGCTCGCCTCGTTGCGCGCGCTGCGGCGCCTCGACCGCGTGTGCGAGGTCCCGGAGCGGGAGCTGTCGCTGCTCGGCCAGATCCCGCTGTTCTCCCCGCTGCCGGTCGTGACCCGCGAACAGCTGGCGTCGGCGCTCGACCGCGAGGAGCACCCCGCCGGCCGCGTGCTCGTGCGCGAAGGTCAACGCGGGGACCGCTTCTACATCGTCGCCGAGGGCGAGGTCCTCGTGAGCGCCGCGGGGCGGGAGGCCGCGACCCTCGGGCCGGGCGACTACTTCGGGGAGATCGCGCTGCTGCGCGACGTCCCCCGGACCGCCACCGTCAGCACGACGACGTCGGTGGTGACCTACGCACTCAACCGCGAGGAATTCATCGGTGCCGTCACGGGTCACGTGGCCACGGAGGACGAAGCCGAGACGACGGTCGCGGCGCGACTCGCCGGGCTCCAGGGGATGCGCGAGAGCTAGTCGAGCAGGGCCGAGAGCGACCGGAGGGTGTCGGCGAGCCGCTCCGAGAGGAGCCGGGCGAAGAACCGATGGAGGCCGGCCGCCACCCGCGGATGGCGCTCCTCCATCAGCCCGATCGCTCCGTCCGGGAGCCGGTAGAGCACGCTCGCCTCCTCGGCCACGACCGAAGCCGAGCGGGGGATCCCGAGGTACATCGCCATCTCCCCCACCACCGTTCCGCTGCCCATCGTGCGCAGACGCGTCCAGCCGCCGTCGGGTTGCCGCAGGCGCGCCGTGAGCCGGCCCCGTTCGAGGAAGAAGACGTCGCCGGAGGAGCCGCCCTGGCTGATCAGCTCCTGTCCCGCCGGCACCTCCATCCGCTCCACGTAGCCGAGCAGCGTCTCGACGTCCTCGTCGGGCATCTCGGCGGCGAGCCGCTCGCGGAACGTCGCGGTCGCGTCCGCCTCCAGCTCCGCCTCCTCCAGGATCCGGTCCTCGTGCCACTGGAGGGCGCGGTCGGTGTCCTCGAAGAACGCCACCTGCCCCTCCTGCTCGACCCCACCTCGCTCGAGCTGCCGCCGAGCGGCGGCCGGCACGCCGGCGAGCGCGATCCGGAACCCCTGCCGTCCGGCGAGCTGCGCCGCCTTCGTGAAGCTCAAGACCGCCGACGAGTCGAGCCCCGAGACGCGGCGGAAGTCGAGGATGAGGGACCGCAGCGGCGGAGCCGAGGGATCGCCCGCTCGTGCCCGGATCCGGTCGAGCAGCCGGTTCGCCGTCCCGAAGAACAGGAACCCCTGAAGCTCGAAGACCTGGACCCCGGCTCCCGCCGAACGGAGGATCTCTCGCTCGCGAGGCGACCGGTCGACGTTGCTCGTGAAGGTCTCGCCGGTCAGCGCGTGCTTGACCACCTCGGTGCGGCTGTAGCTGACGACGAACAGGACGACCGCAAGGGCCAGCCCCAGGGCCACGCCCTCGAGGAATCCGAAGGCGCCGATGACCACCAGGATCAACAGCACGATGGCGTGGTCCACGCGCGGCAGCCTCGACCACGCATCGATGACCCACTCGACCAAGAAGGACAGCCCGAGGAAGAGC
>DATLGG010000254.1:0-7504 GCA_035540615.1 Actinomycetota bacterium
CGCGGAAGTCGCGCCCTCCGGCGCGTCCTCCGGTCTCAGCTCGTCCATGGCTCTCCTATGGGTGTGGGTGCCGCAAGGGTAAACCGTTCGTGCACGACTTCACAAAGGGGTAGACCGTCGCCTCTATGACGCCGCGCCGCCGCGGGTGGTTGCAGTCGCCCTCCCGACACCCTCCTTGCAGGCCGGGCGTCGGTGGTGAACGATCAGCCGATGGACATCCACGAGTCGCTCATCGACGTCATCGGCGATACGCCGCTCCTTCGTCTCGGCCGGATCGCCGCGGATCACGAGGCGACCGTCGTCGCCAAGCTCGAGATGCTGAACCCGGGCGGGAGCGTGAAGGATCGTATCGGCATCCGCATGATCGACGCCGCCGAGCGGGCGGGTCTGTTGAAACCGGGCGGGACGATCGTCGAGCCGACCTCCGGGAACACCGGCGTCGGGCTGGCCATGGCCGCCGCGCTCAAGGGGTACCGCTGCATCTTCACGATGCCCGACAAGATGAGTCAGGAGAAGATCTCGCTCCTGCGTGCCTACGGCGCGGAGGTCGTGATCGCGCCCACGGCGGTGCCGCCGGACCATCCCGACTCGTACTACCGCGTGGCCGACCGCCTGAGCCGCGAGATCCCCGGCGCGTTCCAGCCGAACCAGTACTTCAACCAGGAGAACCCGCGGACGCACTACGAGACGACGGGTCCCGAGATCTGGCGCCAGACCGCCGGCCGCATCACGCACTTCGTCTGCGGTGTCGGAACGGGCGGGACGATCACCGGGACGGCCCGCTACCTGAAAGAGCAGAACCCCGACGTCGTCATCGTGGGAGCCGACCCCGAAGGCTCGGTCTACACCGGAAGCCAGGCCCGTCCCTACCTCGTCGAGGGCATCGGTGAGGACTTCTTCCCCGAGACGTTCGACCGCTCGGTGGTCGATCGTTGGGTGACGGTTTCGGATCGAGACTCCTTCCTCACGGCGCGCCGGGTCACGCAGGAGGAGGGCCTGCTCGTCGGCGGCTCCGGGGGCACCGCCGTATTCGCGGCGCTCGAGATCGCGCGGGACGCGGGGCCCGACGCGGTGGTCGTGGTGATCATCCCGGACTCCGGCAAGTCGTACCTGTCGAAGCTCTACAACGACGCGTGGATGAGCGAGTACGGCTTCCTCGAGCGGCCGGGGAGGCGCGCCCGCATCGCCGACGTCCTGGGGGAGAAGCGGCGCGCCGAGTCGGAGATACCCGACCTGGTCATCGTGCCGCAGGACGAAACGGTCGGCCGGGCCATCGACGTCCTCCAGGAGTTCGGCATCTCGCAGCTCCCCGTGGCCAAAGAAGCGGAGGCGGGGGACCTGGCCGAGCTCGTCGGCTCGATCCAGGAGCGTTCCCTGCTCGACCGCGTCTTCCGCGACCCCGACGCGATCAACCGGACCATCGGTGAGGTGATGGACCCGCCGCTTCCCCACGTGCAGACGACGGCCGGCATCGACGAGCTCTTCGCCGACCTTTCACAGGGTGCGGAGGCGCTGGTCGTGGCCGAGGGCGCGCATCCCGTTGGGGTGGTGACGCGCGCCGACCTGCTCGAGTTCCTCGCCCACCAGAACCGCCGGCGCGGAACCTAGAGCCGGGGGAGGACGACCGGCAGGAGCGCGAGCGGCCCGGCGAGACCGGCGACGAGAGCCGCCCACGCGCGACCCGAAGGCCTCTCCGGAGCGGAGCCCGCCCGCAGCGAGGTAACGGTCCGCCACATCGCCACCGCGATGAGGATCGCGATCGCACCCGCATAGGTAAGAGCCGCCGCCTCCACCGACCGCGGGAACGCTCCGGCGCGCGACGCGGTCGCGAAGCCCTCCGCGACCACGGCGGTCACGTTCCACACCGCATGGATCCCGATGCCCAGGAGCAGGCCTCGGATCAGCGGCGCCTTCGTCCCGGCGCGCCGTGCCTCCCACCAGCCGAGGAAGACGAGCCCGCTCGCGAGGGGGTGCATCGCCGCCGAGGCGCTGCGCAGCAGCAGGACCTGGACCCACGTCTCGCCGTATCCGGCGACGGGTAGCGAGTAGAAGGCGTGCTCGACGATAGAGAAGCCGGCGCCGGCCGTCGCGCCGGCGAGGAACGCGGCGCTCCGAGAACCGGCGCGGGCGAATCCCCCCGACACGGCCTTCGCCGGCTCCTCGGTGAGCGGCGCCAGGACGCCGGCGGTGACGAGCAGCACGACGATCAGCCGCGCGTCGAGCTCGTCTCCCCCGGGTCGTCCGACGATCACGTCGACGAGGTCCTGCGCCGGCGGGTAGACGATCGCGAGCGGCAGAACGAGGGCGAGGTGCGCGCCGGCCGCGAGCAGCAGCCCGAGAACGGGCGCGGCCGCCAGCGACCGCACCGGGGGCAGGCGCCCGAGACGTCCGGCGGTTGCGGCGAGCACGACGACGACACACGACGCGGCCGCCATGAACACCGCGGCCGGAGACGGATCGCGCGGTGCCAGCAGGGCGCGCACGAGCCCCGCGGTAGCGAGCGCTCCTCCTCCCGCGGCCGCCGCGTAGGCAGGCCACGTTCGGATGCTTCGCTCCGGATGCGCCACGGGCGCCTCAGCCGAGCGCGCGCTCGAGGTCCGCTATGAGGTCGTCCGGGTGCTCGATGCCGACCGACAGCCGCACCAGCGCGGGCGACACCTCCATGCCGGACCCGGCGAGGCTCGCGTGCGTCATGCGGCCCGGATGCTCGATCAAGGACTCGACGCCCCCGAGGGACTCGGCCAGGAAGAACAAGCGGGTCCCCTCGCATACCCGCAGAGCCTCCTCTTCGCCGGTCGTCTCGAACGAAACCATCCCGCCGAAGAGAGGCTCGCCGGACGCGCTCATCTGCCGGCGCGCGAGATCGTGTCCCGGCGAGTCGGGCAACCCGGGATAGTGAACGCGCTCGACCGCCGGGTGCCGCGCGAGCCACTCGGCGACGCGGGCGGCGCCGGCGCAGTGGGCACGCATCCTCACCGCGAGCGTCTTGAGGCCCCGCAGCAGGAGCCACGAGTCGAACGGGCCCGGGATCGCCCCGACCGCGTTCTGCAGGAAACGGAGCCTCTCGGCGAGCTCGCCGTCGTTCGTGGCGACGGAGCCCATCACGAGGTCGGAGTGTCCGCCGAGGTACTTCGTCGCGGAGTAGAGGACGACATCGGCCCCGTGCTGAAGCGGCCTCTGGAGGAACATCGTGGCGAAGGTGTTGTCGACGGCGAGGAGCGCGCCGGCATCGTGCGCAACACGGGCCAGCGCCTCGAGGTCGAGCACCTTCAGCATCGGGTTGCCCGGCGACTCCACCACGATGAGATCGCATCCCTCCGCCGCCGCGGCCTCGACCGCGGCGAGGTCGGTCATATCGACGGTGGCGAAGTCGATCCCCTGCTGCGGCAGAACCCGCGCGAACAGCCGGTAGGTGCCGCCGTAGACGTCGTCGGCGACGAGGACGCGGGACCCCTGCTCGAGGGTCAAGGCGAGCGTGGCTATCGCGGCCATACCGGAGCCGAACGCGACCGCGGCCTCGGCGGCCTCGAGGGCCGCGAGGCACTGCTCCAGCGCGTGCCGGGTCGGGTTGTCGGTGCGCGAGTACTCGAAGCCCTTGTGCCGCCCCACCGCCTCCTGGACGTACGTCGAGGTCTGGTAGATCGGCACGACGGCGGCGCCGGTCGCCGGCTCCGGGTCCTGACCTGCGTGGATTGCGTATGTCTCGAATCGCATCGTGTCGCTCATATGGATGAAATGCGTCCTTTAGTCGCGGGCGTCGTGGACGATGCCGATAGCATGGCACGGAGGAACGCGAAGATCCGCCGAAGCATCGAGGGGACGTCCGGGACCGGGAGCAGGATGGATAACCAACACGAGGGTCATATCGTCGTCGTCGGTCAGTGGCGCGAGGGCCAGGGTTACGTCCCAGCTCCGTACGCGCGGGCGGTGGCGGCGGCCGGCGGACGGCCGGTGATCTTCTCGACCTTCGACCTGCCCTCGCACCAGCTGCCCGACGGGATCTCCCATGTCGAGCGAGTGGACCCAGACGACGCCACGGCGATCGACGGCGCGGCCGGGCTCGTCCTGCCCGGCGGAGGCGACATCGATCCCCGCTGGTACGGCCGCGAGCCGCACCCGGCGACGCACAACGTGAACCACCGGCGCGATCGTTACGAGCGGACCCTGCTCGAGGCCGCGCTAGAGCGGGACGTCCCCGTGCTTGCGATCTGTCACGGCATGCAGATGCTCAACGTGCACCTGGGCGGCACGCTCGATCAGAACCTCGCCGACGAGCCCGGTCGCTTGCGCCACGATCACGAGGCGCCCACGCCCGAGCCGGTCCACGACGTCCAGGTCGCACCCAACACGCTGCTCGCCGAGGCGGTCGGGGGCGGCCGGCTGCCCGTCAACTCGCACCACCACCAGGGCCTCGACGTGCTCGCGCTTCCGCTCGCCGGCGTCGCCTGGGCGGAGGACGGCGTGCTCGAGGCAGTGGTCTCGCGCGAGCATTCCTGGGTCGTGGGCGTGCAGTGGCATCCCGAGGTCATGGCGGCGATCGATCCCCGCCAGGGGCGACTTTTCGAGGGACTCGTGAGGGCCGCCGCCGCCTACCGCGGCGAGGTCACCCCGGCAGCCTCGTAGCCTCTCTCAGCGGAGCGGCAGCCCCATGAGAGCGACGGCGTCGCCGGCCGCGATCGCAGAGCGCTCCACGACCACCGGGACCGTCGCATCCACCAGCGCGAGCACCGGCTTCCCCGCGGTCCAGCGGGCGACCGGGATGCGCACGCGCCCGCCGGGGCCGATCTCCACCGCCTCCAACCCGGGAGCGGCGATCTCCACGCCGTTGCGGTCGAGGAGACGCAACGAGACGGTGGCGGGCTCCGTTGCCGGGTTCAGGATGGCGATCGCGTCCGCCGAGGAATTGCGGGCCGCCGGCGGGACGAGCCACCGCAGCGCGTCCGCGGAGGACCCGACCTCGGCCGCTATGCCTCTGCCTTCAGCGCCGTCGACGACGACCTCCCTCTCGGCTACGACGGGCACGTCGTTGACCGAGCGGACGCTGGCCGCCACCGCCACCGGCTCGTCGCCCGTCTCCACGTGCGCGCCGAGACCCACCACGAGCTGCGACCGTGGCGGAACCGCCAGCTCCATGAGATCGGGCGGCGCTACGACCTCGTCCCGTCCGACCGCGAGCGAGATCGCCACCACCGCCTCTTCCTGGCTCGGGTTGAGGATCGAGATGCGCTCCGACGACCCGCCGCCCACCGCCCCGTCCGGGAAGTGCCACAAGGCCGACGGCCGCGCCGCCCCCAGCGAGAAGGCCATGCCCGGAACGCGGTCGCGGCCCGATACGAACGTCTGCCTCCATGCCACGACCCGCCCGCGTTCGGCGGCGACGTGCACGGCGAGGGTGTTCTCCACCCCCACCTTCTCGTTCAACGGCACGACCGTGAAGGCATTCGCGGGAACGGCGACGTCGGCGAGCGACGCTTTCGTCTGCTCGCCCTCGGGGGTGAACAGCGACAGACGCACGACCGCCTCGTCGGGGAAGGGGTTGTAGAGGAGGATTCGCTCGTCCGCTTCGAGCGACGCGGAGCCGGCCGCGAAGTACCAGTTGGCGCCGGCCGTCCGCGCGCAGCCGGCGGCGCCGGCACCCGCGCCGGGCCGCTCGGTCGACGTCAAGACCGCGACCCCCGCCGGCGCGCCGTAGCCGACGATGTCCGCCGGCTCCGAACCCGAGACGTCGTAGATCAACGCCCCCTCGCGCGGCACCTCCGCCGTCTCGCCCTCCTGCGGCTCGATGCCGACCGCCAACCGATCCCCCTCGGGGGCGACGATGACGAGGTCGACGTCCGCCGCCCCGCCCGCCACCGCGCCGGGACAGAAGACCGAATGCGCCTCGAAGCCGCCGCGGCCACCCGCCTCTGCCTCCGCCGGCGGTACGTCGCCGCTCGTGAGGTCCAAGACGAGGCCGGCGGCGAGCAGCAGACCCACCCCTGCGGCGAAGTACGCCTCCCGACGGCGCTCCGTCACGTGCGCCTCCTCCGCGCCCGGCGCGGCGCCGCGGCGCCGATCACGACCAGCCACATGAACACCAGAGAGCCGTACCACACGTATCGCAGGGGCGACGACGCGAACCACACCTCGACGGTGGCATCACCCGCGGGAAGCGCGAACGCGTTCCCCCACCCCGAGTCGACGCGCCCGAGCCGCTCCTCGCCTGCTCGCGCCTCCCACTGAGGATGGCGTGCCTGCGCGAGGAAGACCACGCCCGGTCCTGCGGCGCGCCCGCGGAACGGTCCCGCGGCGCCCTCGCTCCGCAGCTCGGCCACGGGCTCGACCTCCTCCTCCCCCACCTCCGCCAGCGCGCCCGGCCCCTCGTCGAGAGCGCGGGCATAGGCGGGGAGCTCGTCGAAGACCGCGGCCCGGGGCAACTCGAGCTGGTTACGGAGGACGTGATAGGTCGGCTCCGTTCGGATCACCGCGAGGTCCCGCTGCGCCAGCCAGCCGCGCGCGTCTGGCCCCCGCTCGACGATGACGAAGTGGACGTTGAAGGCGCCGAGCAACCGGCCGCCTCGGTCGGTCTCGCCGCTCTCGATCGACCAGATCACGCGGCGCAAGCGCGTCTCTCCGGGCCCCGTGGCCGGTTGGAACAGATCGGTGAGAAGACTGCTGCGCGCACCGGTGATGAAGTGCTCCCCCGGCGGCCGCAGCGCGCTCGGTTCGTCCGGCAGCCAGGTGTCGCCGACCCACAGCGCGCGGAACTCACCGATCTGTTGAGCCTCCGCGTCGAGCAGCGAGGAGACCTGCTGCACCACCGGCGCCTCGATCCCGCCCGACGTGCGTCCCGGGTCCCATCCCCCCGCCAAGGTCGTGGGCCCCAGGCCCGTTACGGCGAGGAACAGTGAGATGCCGAGCACCCCGATCGTGAGCGCGTGCTGCCAGCCCAGAGCCTTGCGCCGGAGGTCGAGCCGGAAAGCACCGATCGCAAGCCCCGCGAGCCCGGCGAACGCGAGCGACGCGAGGACGCCCGCCTCGGTCGGCGCCGCGACGATCGGCCGCAGGACGCCAGTCGAGATCAGTTCGACCACGATGCCGCTCGTGACCACCACGCTCCAGAGCGCGAGAGCCATGCGGCGGCGCGAGCCCTCCCCGACCAGCACCGCCACCAGCCCGAGCAGCGGGAGCGCGAGGCCGAAGAGCGGCGGCCCATCGGGTGTCTGACCCAGTAGCGTGCTGGCCATGCCGTGGCCGCGGAACGACGCCGCGAACAGCGGAGCGGTGTCATCGCCGAGGAGGCGATTCATGACCCCTCCCGGTGCGAACCAGGTCGTGCTCCAAGGAAGCAGCAGCACCCACGCGAGCGCGAGGCCGATTCCGGCCGAGACGAGCCCCTGGAGGGCTCGGCCACCGCGGTCGAGGACGGCGCGCGCTATCGCCACGAGGATCGCGACCAGCGCGTACAGCAGGAGCGAACCGGGGACGAACGCGGCCGATACCGCGGCCCCGAGGGCGACCCGCG
>DATLGG010000255.1:0-3080 GCA_035540615.1 Actinomycetota bacterium
GCCCGAACCGAGCCATGCCACTCACCGAGACCGTCCGTCCTGACGGAGAGGCCGTCAGCTCGGTCACCTCGCTCGACGAGCCGGCGAGGCCGGCCGTCAGCAGCGAGATCGTGAGGGCGACGGTCGTCGGGACCGAAGTGACGGTGCCGATCGCCATCGCCCTCCCGTCTCCCTCCTCAGCCCGTCTTCACGATCGTGGCGTAGACCCACTGCGCGGCGCCCGTGTAGAGGTCGATCGATGCCATCGTCGCCTCCTCCGGGATCGGCTCGGACGCATCGGTGCCGTCGACGCCACCGGGGTAGCCCATGCTCGTGCAGTTGGTCCCGGTGTGGAACCAGATGTCGAGGTCGTAGGGCGCGGACGAGCTGCCCAGCGCCTTGAGGGTGTGCTTGCCGTCACGCGCCCACTCGGGGATCGGGACGATGATGCCGTCGGTGCCGTTGGTCGGGCCGTACGGGTCGTTGATCGGCGCGCGGCAGCCGCGCTCGGCTACGCCCCCCGTCGTGCGGGTCCCCGGGTTCGCGGCCTTCACGAACGCCTTCGCCACGGGATCCTTGATGAACTCGAACACGTCGAGCCCCCGGCCGCCGAAGTCGCCCACGTAGATCACGCCGGCGTGGTAGAGCGCTCCCCAGGAGTTCGCCCCTTCGGGGATGTAGCGACCGGCGCGCTTCGGCTGCGCCGGGTTCGTCAGGTCGAGGACCTGCAGCCCCGCGGTGTACGCGCCCATGAAGACGTGGCGGTCGTGGGAGCTGAACACGTGTGACCCGAGGCAGGTCGGCGTGTCCGCCTGCGCCGAGCCGATCGCCCACTCGGCGAGCTTGGTGGCGTCCATCAGGTCGGGCGAGATGCGAACGGTGTAGAGGCGCCCGCCCTCGCAGCCGCTGTGCAGGTCCTCGTCGGTGACGATCATCGTGCTGAAGTCCCCGTGCAGGAACTGCACCTCGTGGAGGTAGCGGATGTGGTCGCCCGCGTCGTTCGGGTTCTGCCAACGGTTGATCACCACCGGGTCGGCGGGGTTGCTGATGTCGACGACGTAGACCGACCCGTTGTTCGCGCCCTTCCCGTCGACCGCGTAGTCGGTCGAGACCGCCATCAGCATGATGTCCTTCTGGGCGTAGGTCGGCTCCGGGATGCCGTCCTCGTCCTGGTCCACCCACTCCCACTCCGGCAGGAGCACGGTCACGCCTCCGTAGAGCTCGACGTCATGCGTGTGCGACCCGCTCGGGTTCACGCCGATCGGCTTGCCCGTGTTCTGGCGGTACGGCGAGTCTCGCCAGAGGTTGAAGGGGTCGGCGCGGGCAAGGAGCTTCGGCGCTTGCGGCGGGGACTGCAGGACCGGGCTGAGGTCGAAGATCCGCAGGATGTTCGAGTCCCGGCCACCGGAGGGAACCCACAGCTTCCGGGCATCGAGGATGTCGCCGTTGTGAGCCTCGCCGAACGTGTTCCCGTCGGTGACGGGGCCGTTGAACCGGTGAAGCAGGACCGGGTTCGCGGGGTTCGTCACGTCGAGGAACTCCGTCTGCTGCGTGCCGCGCACCGTGACGCCGCCGGCCGCCGCGTTGGGACGACGTGAGGTCCCGTTCAGCGTTGCGATGTGCCGGCCGCCGAAAACCGCCGCGTCTGGCACGGCATCGGCGCGAACCCCGAGGTCGACCGTGTTGTTGGAATCCGGGTGCGGTCCGGGGATGTACTGACCGATCTGGCGCGGCGACCGGGGGTTCGAGATGTCGAAGATCCGGAACCCGAGCCCGTATGCCCCGACGTAGAGCCGGTTGCCCTCGACGACGCTGTGGCCGCCGGTGGCCCCAGGCACGTTCGCCACGTGGCGCACGTTCTCCTGGGTGGCGACCGGCGTGGCCGGGATCGACTGTGCTCCCGCTGGCGGGAGGCCGGCGACGAGCACGAGGGCGAGGGGACCAAGCGTGGCGAGCATCCGCTTCATCAGTACCTCCAGTTCGACAGCGTCTGACGGATAGGTTCAGCGGCGGACCGCCGTTCTCCTTTGTGCAGGTGCACAAAAGGGGCGCTCCGGGCGGGAACGACCGAGGGGCCTCCTCGCGGAGGCCCCTCGAGACGCGTCGAACGGGACAGGCGTTAGGGGAGCTGGGCGTAGACCCACTGGGGCGTCCCCGCCCACAGATCCACGTAGGCGAACGCGGCACCCTCGAGGATGAGACCCGAGGCGTCCCCGCCGATCTCTTGCCCCTCCTCGCGGATACCGCCGAGGTAGGCGCAGTTCGCGTTGTAGAACCAGATGTCGACGTCGTAGGCACCGGGGGCGCCGGTCCCGAACGCCTTGATCGTGGCGGTCCCGTCGCGCTTCGACGTCGGGATCTGCACGAGCATCCCATCGAGGTCGTTCGTCGGGGCGTCGGCCTTGCACGCTCCCGTCAGCTCGGTCACGCCCCCGCCCGGGGTGGCCAGGCGTGAGGTCGGGTTGCCCACCTTGAGGAAGCCCCTCGCGACCGGGTCCTTGATGAACTCGTAGACGTCGAGCCCGCGCCCGCCGAAGTCACCGACGTAGACGACGCCCCTGTGGTAGAGCGCCCCCCAGGCGTTCTGCCCTTCGGCGATGTAGCGGCCTGCGCGCTTCGGCTGCGCCGGGTCACGGAGATCGATCACCTGGAGCCCCGCGTGGTAGGCACCCATGAACACGTGTCGATCCTGGGAGCTGAACACGTGCGAGCCCATGCAGACGGGCAGGTCGTGCATCCCGGCTCCGACCGTCCACTCGGATCGCTTCGCGGTGTGCACGAGGTCGTCGGAGATGTGAACGACGTAGAGCCGTCCGGCCGAGCAGTTGTTGCCCAGGATCTCGTCGGCGACGAAGATCGTGTTGGGGTCGCCGTGCAGGAACTGGGCCTCGTGCAGGTAGCTGATCGGCGTGTGGCCGGCGCCGGTGGGGTTCTGCCACTTGCTGATGACGACCGGCGCACGCGGGTCGGTGATGTCGATCACGTAGACGGCGCCGCTCGTGTTCCCGCCGCCGGCGGCCGCGAGGAGGGCGATGTCGCGCTTGCCGTAGGTCGGGTCAGCCTGGCCGTCCCCGTCCTGGTCTTCCCACTCCCACTCCGGT
>DATLGG010000256.1:0-4309 GCA_035540615.1 Actinomycetota bacterium
TCCCGGAAGTGCCGCTTGAGCTCCCCCACGATCGTCGCGGTCGCGTAGGTCGAGAACTTCACCTCGCGGCCGGGGTCGAAGCGATCGATCGCCTTGATCAGCGCGAGGACCGCGACCTGCTCGAGGTCCTCCTGGGCCTCGCCGCGCCCGGCGAAGCGACGCGCCAGGTAGTCGGCGAGCGGCCGGTGAAGCAGGACGAGCTCCTCCCGAGCGTGCTCGTCCGGCATCCGGGCGAACAGCTCCTCCGAGCGGCGGAGGTCCTGGGCGCGACCCTCGGTCTCCGGCGCCGGCGTCTCAGCCTGGGTCACCGTTGCTCCACCCGATCCGCTTCGACATCCGGACGGTCGGCTTGCCCTGCTCGCGGACGAAGGCGGGCTCGCCGTCCACGAGGGCGGACAGAACCTGCCAGGCGAGGGATCCCTCGAGCCGAGGCGGCGGCCACTCGCCGTCCGCCGACCCCTCAGCGCGCGCGATCAGCTCCAGCCCGTGCTCGTTCGGGATCAGGCGGACCGTGAGCGCCTCGACCTCGGGGACCGAGCGCAGGAGCTCGGCGCATGCCTCGTCGAGCGCGATCCTGAGGTCGTCGATCTCATCGAACGAGTAGTCGAGGCGGGCGGCCACGCCGGCGGCCACCGAGCGCAGGATGTGGACGAACTCGGGCTGCGCCGGGATCGTGATGGTGACGGGTAGGCCGAAGAGCTCCTTCACGCGGACGTATACTATCCTGCCGGCACGGGCGGACGCCGCCCGGAGCCGCCGGTCGCAGGAGGTGAGGCGCATCGACATCCAGCTGGACGTTGAACGGCAGCCCGGGGCACCGGTCGTCCGCGTGAGCGGCGAGGTCGACCTGTTCACCGCGCCGAAGCTCAAGGAGGGGATCCTCGACCTGCTCGGCGACGACACCCGTCGCCTGATCGTGGACCTCGAGCGGGTCGAGTTCATGGATTCGACCGGCCTTGGGGTGCTGGTGGGGGCCCTCCGGAGGCTGAAGGAGCGGGACGGGACACTCGCCCTCGTGTGTCCGCAGGGTCCGGTCCTTCGGGTCCTCGACGTCACCGGGCTGAGCAAGGTGTTCGAGATCTACGGCTCGGTCGCCGACGCAACCGCGTGAGCACGACCCCCCTCGAGCTCGAGATCCCGCCCATCCCGGCCTACGTCGGGACGGTGAGGCTCTTCGTGGCCGCGGTGGCGCGCCAGGCCGGCATCGAAGAGGACGAGGTCGACGACCTCAAGGTCATGGTCTCCGAGGCGTGCACCGGGGCGATCCGGAACCGCTCGGAGGCGGCGAGCGAGGAGGGTGTCCGGGTCCAGATGACGCCCGGCGACGGGACGCTCCTCGTCGAGGTGCCGCGCGCCTTCGACGAGGACGCCGTCTCGTCCGAGGGCACCACGGACAACATCGCGCGCGGGCTCGGGGCCGAGCTCGTCAGGGCGCTGTTCCCGCAGGCCGAGCTGGTCCCTGACGGGGCCGGGATGACCTCCCTGCGGGTCGTGCTCGCCACGGGGGGGTCGGCCGGATCGGGGTGAATGCCCTGGCGCACGGTGGGTAAAGAGGACTCGGTGCTGCCATGGACACGATGTACAGATCGGATGCCGTGAAGATCGACCTCCGGCTCCCGCGGACGGTTGACGCCGCCCGCGTGGCCCGTCGGAGCCTCGACGGCGTCCGCCATCGCCTGGACCGAGCGAGGTTCGACGACCTGCGCCTCCTCGTCAGCGAGCTCGTGACGAACTCCGTCCTGCACGCCGGCCTCGACCCCGACTCGTGGGTGGAGGTCCACTGCGAGATCGGCGTCGACGTCGTCCGGGTCGAGGTGACCGACCCCGGATCCGCGAGCGTGCCGCAGCCCAGGTTCCCCGAGCCGGACGAGGTCTCCGGCCGCGGCCTCTTCATGGTCCAGAGCCTCTCCGACCGCTGGGGCGTCTCCAACGAGGGAGGCACCCGGGTCTGGTTCGAGCTCAGGCTCCGCGGCGACCGGCGCGTCTCGCTCGTCTGAGTCTGCCGCTCCCTCGCGACTGGTTTGACGGGTTCGGCGGGCGGGTAGACCTGGTCCACCGCCGGATCGGTGCCGGCCCCTGAATGAAGGAGGATCCACAGATGCCGCGTTGTCCGAACTGCCATGCGGCCCGCATCGTGATCGTCGTCGGAACCGACCGGCGCTCGTTCTGCGTCGAGTGCGGGACGAAGTGGATCCAGGACGGGAGCGAGCAGCGTTCGGTCGAGACGACCTCGACAGCGCCGCAGCCGGCCTAGGGACGGGGGATGCACGAGCTCCTCGGCTTCGTCGCACAAGCGCGGATCGAGCTCTCCCTCCCCGCGATCCTCGCGCTCGTCGCGGGCATCCTCATCCTCATCTGGCCGCGCGTCCTCAACTACATCGTCGCGATCTACCTCATCGCGGTCGGGTTGATCGAGCTCTTCGACCTCCGCATCTGAGGCTCAAGGCGCGGCCCTCCCGCGTCGATTCCTTCCGGTGAGAGAGGAGGAGCCGTGTCCCAGGACGTCCGCGTGCTCGTCATCGAAGATGAGGATTCGATCCGCCGCTTGATCCGCGCCGCGCTTGGTACCGAGGGCTACCAGGTCACCGAGACGGCGCACGGCGAGGAGGGGGTCGCCCTGCTCGAGCAGGAGAGCTTCGACCTCGTCATCCTCGACATCCAGCTTCCCGGGATCAGCGGGTGGGACGTGCTCGAGACGATGCGCGCGCGGGGGCTCCGCGACCAGGTCCGGGTGGTGATGCTCACCGCGCAGAGCCAGGAGCGGGAGATCCTCCGCGGGTGGCGGATGGGCGTCGACCACTACTGCCTGAAGCCCTTCGAGCCCGAGGAGTTCCTGGCGACCGTCGACCACGTCCTCTCGGCCTCGAGCGAACAGCTCGAACGCGATCGCCAGCAGCAGCTCCAGCGCACGCAGCTGCTGCACCTCGTCGACAGCGTCTTCGACACCTAGCCGAAGGCCGCGGCCACACGCTCGAGCAGCTCCGCGAGGTCGGGAGCGAGCGGGCCCGACGCTCCGCCGACCCCCGCGTCGAGCGCATCCAGGAACCCTCCCGTGGATGCCGGATCGCTCAGCGCGAGATCACCGGCGCGTTCGCTGTCCCCGGTCGCACCCATCTCCTCCTCCGCCGGATCCTCGCCGAGCTCGGAGGCTCCGGGCGTCGTCTCACCGGCGTCGCCGCCCGGCAGGACGAGGATCGCCGAGGAGATCGCGCGCTCGGACCCGTCCGACGGGCGGTTGACGATCCTGCCGCGGATCCACATCGTGCTGGAGCCCCCGCCGTCGAGGTTGAGCGCCGCGACCGCACCGAGACGCTCCATCTCGGCCCCGAACTCGCGCAGGGTCATCCCGACCGACCACCCGCGGCGACGGCCGTCGACCACGACGAGCATGATCCGCCCGTCGCGCCGGATGCCCACGCCCGTGCGCGGGTGGCGCCCGCAGAGGGGCTGGGAGCAATCCCCGGCGACGCGGCGCCCGTCGCGGACCAGTTCCGGATAGCCACCGATCGTGTCGAGCGTGTGGCGCCATCCGAGGGACCACGAGAGCGTGATGGTGCCATCGACCGCCAGCGAGCGGACGAACGCGGCCTCAGGCGAGTGCGGCCGCGCCGACAGGACGATCCCCGACCCCGGCATCAGCCGGTCGCTCTCGCACCCGACCGCCGTCACGACGTGCGTCGTCTGGACCCCCGTCTCCCCCGTGGTCCACCGAGGGGGCGAGCCGGGCGACAGGCGCGCGGAGCAGGCGTGTGCCGGCGGTCGCTCGACCCAGGTCCCGTCGCCACGACGCGCGGCCCGGGAGAAGGCGGCGATCTGGCCGCTCGTCGGTGCGCCATCGTTCCACCGATCCACATCCCAGACGTCCCCTCGGGCGTCCGCCACCGAAGCGAGGGTCACCTCCCGATGGCCGATGAACGCGGCCGAGCCGTCCCGCGTCACCGCGAAGTTGTAGCCGTACGCGTGCGAGGTCTGCTTGAGGTCGGCGTCCTCGGCGAAGGCGTGGGCCGGCCGGCCCGATGGAAGGCCGAAGTCACCGTTCACGGCCGCGATGGCGCCGTGCCGGCGTGCGATCGAGCTCGTCCGTTCGAACTCCGGGAGACGGTTCCTGGCGAGCCCGGTGTCGATCGTCGGACGGTTCCGTGGATCCACCGTCAGCACGAAGATCCGTCGAGGACCCCGACGGTCGCGGATCCGCTTCAGGGTCACCCCCCTCGCGACCGTCGTGGTGCTCGTGCGGTAGCGGGAGCTCGACGCGAGACCTTCGACGCTCGAGACGCGGTCGAGGCTCCGATCAGCGTCGCCCCCATCG
>DATLGG010000257.1:0-5034 GCA_035540615.1 Actinomycetota bacterium
GGGTGGCCCCGGCGGGATCCGGTTCGAGGACCTCGGCTTCGAGGGCGGATTCGGTGACCTGTTCGGCGACCTGTTCGGGACGGCGGCCCGCGGTGGCGCCCGGACGGGACGCGGCCGCCGGGGCGCCGACCTCCAGACGGAGGTGCGGATCGCCTTCGAGCAGGCCCTCGAGGGGGCGACCGTCCCCGTCCGCGTGAGCGGCGCGGCTCCCTGCGCCACCTGCGGCGGATCCGGCGCGAAGCCCGGCACCGAGGTCCGCACCTGCGCGCGCTGCGCCGGCGCCGGGACGGTCGCGGTCGACCAGGGGGTCTTCTCCCTCACGCGCGCCTGCCCATCCTGTGGCGGGGCCGGCCGGGTCGTCGAGCATCCGTGCCCGACCTGTGGCGGGTCGGGGGCGACGCGGGCGACCCGGGAGCTGAAGGTGAAGATCCCGGCCGGCGTGGAGGACGGGGCACGCATCCGTCTCTCCGGGCGCGGCGAGGCGGGCCCGCCGGGTGGCCGTCCGGGCGACCTCTACGTGCTCGTCGAGGTGGCGCCGCATCCCTTCTTCGGACGCCGCGGAGCGGACCTCCTGCTGACGCTTCCGGTGACGTACCCCGAGGCGGCGCTCGGCTCGAAGGTCCAGGTGCCGACGCCGAGCGGCGAGGTGACGCTCAAGATCCCCGCCGGGACCGCGAGCGGCAAGACCTTCCGGATCCGCGGTCGCGGCGCCCCGAAGCGCGGCGGCGGGCGTGGCGACCTGCTCGTGACGACCGAGGTCGACGTCCCACCTCGCCTGTCGCGCGAGCAGAAGGACCTCCTCCGCCGGCTCGCGGAGGCGAACGGGCATGACCCGAGGGCGCACCTCGGTGTCGAGCGACGAGGAGCCACGACATGAGCGACGACATCCGCACGGACCTCCCCGACGACGAGCTCGACGAGCTCGATGAGCTCGACGAGCGAGCGCTCTACGTGATCAGCGTCGCGGCGGAGCTCGCCGGCGTTCACCCGCAGACCCTCCGGATCTACGAGCGGAAGGGGCTCCTCAGCCCGCAGCGCAGCGCCGGCAACAGCCGCCGCTACTCGGAGCGCGACATCGCCCAGCTTCGCCGGATCCAGCGCATGACCCAGTCCGGGATCAACCTCGAGGGTGTGAAGCGGATCATCGAGCTCCAGACGGAGATCGCCGAGATGCGCCGCGAGATGCAGGAGCTCCAGACCGAGATCGATGCGCGGGGGCCGCGGGGCGACCTCATCCCGATCCGGGATCTCCCCCGGCTGCCGCACACGGAGGAGGGCTGACGTGGACCCGCAGCGACTGACGCTGAGATCACGGAACGCGCTCGAGGGGGCGCAGGCGCAGGCGCGGGCGCGGAACCACCCGCAGGTGGAACCGGCTCATCTCCTGCACGCGCTCCTGTCCGATCCCGAGGGGGTCGTGATGCCGCTGCTCCACGCGGTGGGGCATTCCCCGCGATCGCTCCGCGACCGGGTCGAGGAGGTCCTCGACCGGATGCCACGCGCCTACGGCGCGGGCGGCGAGGTCGTCGGCTCCCCGTCGCTCGGCGAGCTCCTCCGCCGCGCCGGCGACGAGGCCGCCGCGTTGAGCGACGAGTACGTCTCCACCGAGCACCTGCTCCTGGCCATGGCGGGCTCAGGGGATGCGGTCGCGGCCCTCCTCGCCGACGCCGGCCTCGACCGCGACGGCATCCTGCGCGCGCTCGCCGAGGTTCGCGGACGCCAGCGCGTCACCGACGAGAACCCCGAGGAGAAGTACCAGGCGCTGGAGCGGTACTCCCGCGACCTCACGGATCTCGCGCGCCGCGGCAAGCTCGACCCGGTGATCGGCCGCGACGACGAGATCCGCCGGGTGATCCAGGTGCTGTCGCGCCGGACGAAGAACAACCCCGTGCTGATCGGCGAGCCGGGGGTCGGCAAGACGGCGATCGCGGAGGGGCTCGCCCAGCGGGTCGTGGACGGGGACGTTCCGGAGGGCCTGAAGGGCAAGCGCGTGGTGGCGCTCGACATCGGAGCGCTCCTCGCCGGCGCGAAGTACCGCGGCGAGTTCGAGGAGCGGTTCAAGGCGGTGCTGCGTGAGATCGCCGAGAGCGAGGGCGAGATCGTCACGTTCATCGACGAGATGCACACGGTCGTCGGTGCCGGCGCGGCCGAGGGCGCCGTCGACGCGGGGAACATGCTCAAGCCGATGCTGGCCCGCGGCGAGCTGCGGGCGATCGGCGCGACGACCCTCGACGAGTACCGCAAGCACGTCGAGAAGGACCCCGCGCTCGAGCGCCGCTTCCAGCCGATCCTCGTCGCGCCGCCGTCGGTCGAGGACGCGATCGCGATCCTCCGAGGGCTGAAGGAGCGCTACGAGGTCCATCACGGGGTCCGGATCAAGGACGAGGCGCTCGTCGCCGCCGCGATCCTCTCGGACCGCTACGTGAGCGGACGCTTCCTGCCCGACAAGGCGATCGACCTGATCGACGAGGCGGCGAGCCGCCTGCGGATCGAGATCGACTCGATGCCGACCGAGATCGACGAGGTCGACCGGCGGATCCGCCAGCTCGAGATCGAGCGCGCCGCGCTGCAGCGCGAGACCGACGAGCCCTCCCGCGAGCGCCTCGGCAAGCTCGAGCAGGAGCTCGCGGACCTGAACGAGCGGACGATGGCGATGCGGGCGCACTGGGACCGCGAGAAGGAGCACATCGACCGGATCCGCGCCCTGAAGTCCGAGATCGAGGACGCGCGGGCCGAGGCCGAGCGCGCCGAGCGGGATGCCGATCTCCAGCGGGCCGCCGAGCTGCGCTACGGCCGCCTCGTCGAGCTCGAGAAGCGGCTCGAGGAGGAGAACCGACTCCTCGAGGAGGTCCAGGCGGAGCGGCGGATGCTGAAGGAGGAGGTCGACGACGACGACATCGCGGAGGTCGTCTCGGCCTGGACGGGGATCCCGGTGTCTCGGCTGCTCGAGGGTGAGGTCGCGAAGCTCGTGCGGATGGAGGAGGCGCTCCACGAGCGCGTGGTCGGCCAGGACGAGGCCGTGACCGCCGTCGCGAACGCGATCCGCCGGGCCCGCGCCGGACTCTCGGATCCGAACCGCCCGATCGGCTCGTTCATCTTCCTCGGACCGACCGGCGTCGGGAAGACGGAGCTGGCTCGCGCGCTGGCGGAGTTCCTCTTCGACGACGAGCGCGCGATGGTGCGCATCGACATGAGCGAGTACCAGGAGCGGCACGCCGTCGCGCGGCTCATCGGGGCGCCGCCCGGCTACGTCGGCTACGAGGAAGGGGGCCAGCTGAGCGAGGCGGTCCGGCGGCGCCCCTACACCGTCGTGCTGCTCGACGAGATCGAGAAGGCGCATCCAGACGCCTTCAACGTCCTGCTCCAGGTCCTCGACGACGGGCGCCTGACGGACGGACAGGGGCGCACGGTCGACTTCCGCAACACCGTGCTGATCATGACCTCGAACCTCGGGAGCCGGTGGTTCTTCGACGAGACCATCGCGCCGCAGGAGCGGCGCGAGCGCGTCCGCCAGGAGCTGCACGCGTCGTTCCGGCCGGAGTTCCTGAACCGCGTCGACGAGACCATCGTGTTCGAGCCGCTCGACAAGGCGGAGCTGGCGGCGATCGTCGACATCCAGCTCCGGGCCCTCGAACGGCGCCTGGCCGATCGACGCCTCGACATCGAGATCACCGAGGGCGCGCGCGCCTTCCTCGCGGATCGTGGCTACGACCCGGCCTTCGGCGCACGGCCGCTCAAGCGGTTGATCCAGCGAGAGATCCAGGACCCGCTCGCGATGAAGCTCCTCGCCGGGGAGATCGAGGAGGGTCGGACGATCGTCGTCGACCGCCACGACGACGGGCTCTCGATCCGCTGATGCTCGCTTCGCCGGTTCCGCTGGCGTAGGATTCGCCCCGTGATCGCGCTGTGGGTCGTCCTGGGGCTGGTCGCGCTCCTCCTCCTGTGGGGTGTCGTCTCCTACAATCGCTTCGTCGCCCAGCGGAACGCTATCCGTGACGCGTTCGCGAACATCGACACCGAGCTTCGCCGTCGCTACGACCTGATCCCGAACCTGGTCGAGACGGTGCGCGGGTACGCGGGACACGAACGGGCGACGCTCGAGGCCGTGACGAACGCGCGCGCCGCCGCGGTCGCCGCGGGAGGCTCCCCGGCCGAGCAGGCGGCGGCCGAGGGCCCGCTCGTCGCCGCGCTCCGACAGCTCATGGCCGTCGCCGAGAACTACCCCCAGCTCCGGGCGAACGAGAGCTTCGTCGCCCTTCAGGGCGAGCTGGCGACCACCGAGGACCGGATCCAGAACGTGCGGCGCGTCTACAACGACCAGGTCCGCGCGTACAACGAGCGCGTCCAGTCCGTGCCGTCCAACATCATCGCTTCGATGTTTGGCTTCCGGGAGGAGCAGTTCTTCGAGATCGCCGAGGCGCTCCGTCCCGAGGTGGAGCGGGCTCCCCAGGTCGATTTCGGCACCCAGCCTCCGGGCGGTGCGGCATCCCAGCCGGGTCAGGCCCAGCCCGGCGAGACGCCTCCGCCCGCCTAGCTCAGGCCCCCGACCGCTCCCGCTCCCGCCTCCGGATGCCCGTCGTCGCCGCCGTCCATGCGCCGGCGTAGGCGAGCGAGATGCCCGCCAAGCTCCACATCACGACCGCGAGGTCGAGGAAGCCGGCGGCCCAGCCTGCGGCGAGGTTCGACATCGCGATCGTGAGCGTCACGAGCCCGAAGTCGAAGGAGAAGACGCGGCCTCGCAGGCGGTCGGGGACGATCCGCTGCAGCCCGTAGGTCGTCATCATCCACTGCGCGCCGCCGCCGAGGTGCGCGAGCAGCACGAGTGGCGCCGCCGTCCACAACGTGGGAGCGAACGGGAACACGGCGTAGAACACGCCGTAGATCCCGATCGAGGCGCCGATCGCCCGGAACATCGTCGGGAGATCCCGCACGAACGGCCGGGCGAGGAAGGGGCCGATGAGCGCGCCGAGTCCGCGGAACGCGTAGAACACGCCCGTCCCGCCGTCGCCGGCGTCGAACACGCGGAGCGAGAAG
>DATLGG010000258.1:0-12221 GCA_035540615.1 Actinomycetota bacterium
AGGCGGCCGCCCCCACGGCGACCCACCGCGCCGACGCCGCGCCACGGCGCCACGCCTCGATCCCGAGCGCCGCGAGGATCGGGAGCGCGAGCAGGACCCCGTAACGGAACCGTGACGGCTCGTGCACGTAGAAGTCGGCGAACGGCAGCCAGGCGCCCCACGAGGCCACGGCGGAGGCCACCGCGCGAAGCGGGAGCAGGTAGCAAAGGAGGGCGAAGGCACCGATCCAGATCGCGAGGCGCCGACGTTCCCGCAGCGCCCAGGCCGCCGGCACCAGCAGGAGCGCCGCCATCCCCAGGTACGCCCCTGGTGCCGTGGCGAACCCGAGGATCCACGGCGGGGAGACGGATGCGCCGACCTCGGCGCTCGACCCGACGGGGCTCCCGAGGTCGGCCGCGAGCGCATCGAGCCCGCCGTAGCCGAGCGAGAGCGTCGAGCGGGCCAGGTAGGGGACACGCGGCGCGAGGAACGCGAGGTTCACGAGCACGAGCGCGGCGAGGAGGAGCGCCGCCCGCAGCCACGCCACGCGAGTCCTCGGGCGAACCCGACCGCCGGCGGCGATCGCGTACGCCGCGAGCGCCAGCGTCGCCACGACGAGCCCGTGGCTGAGGTGTGCGGCGGCCACCTGCCCCCACGCGGCCGCGACCGCCACCGACCAACCGAGACGCCCGCTCCACCCCGGCGCCCGGAAGAACCTGGCCGCGCAACCGAGCATCACGGCCGTCCACGCGACCGAGCCGGAGAACGGGAGCGTCACGGCGACGCGCGATGCCGCGATGCCCCCCGCCAGCGCGAGGCCGCCGACGGTGGCCGCCGGCCGCGAGAGCCCCTCGACGCGCAGGAACCAGTAGAGCCCGACGCCCGCGAGGACCGGCTGCAGGGTCACGAACCAGCCGAAGGCGGTCGTGCAGGGGAGCGCCGCGTAGAGCAGCATCGCCGGCAGGTACATCCAGCCGGACTGCGGGTCCGCCGCGAACGGGACGCCGCCGAGGACGTGCGGGTTCCACGCCGGGATCGAGCCCGAGGCGAGGGTCTCGCCGAGGTGGCAGTGCATCGGGAGCCAGAACGGCAGCGGGTCGACGTGCTGGAGGCTGACGCGCCCGAAGAGCCAGAACCCGCGGAGCAGGAAGAGAGCGACGCCGGCGATCAGGAGCGGTCCGCCGGCGGCCGCGAGGGCCCGGCGGAGCCTCGGGGTCACCGACCCAGCGGCTGCGGCTCGGGCGCCGCCTCCGACACCCGGTCGCCCGCGGGAACCCGCGCCTTGAAGATCATCTCCGAGCGCCCGACGTAGCGGACGTCCTCGATCGCGAGCCCCATGTCCTCGAGCAGCCCGCGGAGCTCGTCGTGGTCGTAGCGGTTGATGTGCTCCTTCACGTACCCGCCGGGGAAGATCTTCCCGTAGATCCACTCGAGGGTCCGCCACAGCCGCTTCCCGTAGTCGGGCGTCCCGAGGATCAGCGCGCCCCCAGGGCGGATCACGCGCACGAGCTCCTCGAGCCGGACGTCCTCCCGGGGGATGTGCTCGATGACCTCCGAGTTGACGACCGCGTCGAACGCGCCGTCGCGGAACGGCAGGCGGTTCATGTCGCCCTGCAGCAGCGGGCGCCCGGGCGCCCGGAGCCAGCGCAGCTTCCGCAGGGCGAGGTCCATCCCGACGACCCGGGGGAGCGTCTGCACGATGCGCGACGAGCCGCACCCGATGTCGAGCACGCGGCCTTCGCCCGTCATGTAGTCCTGGATGATGCGGAACCGGGCCCGCTGCCAGTACCGCTGGAGCGGGATCCAGGAATCGAAGGCCCGATGGTCGTAGTCGGCGGCCTTCACGGAGTTCCGCAGGCCGAACGCCTTCCCGAGCGTCCCGAGGTAGCCGAACCCGAGCCGGAGCATCCGCATCCGCGTGAGCGGCCGCGCGCCCCGGTACCAGAACGGCACCTCTTCGATCTTCCATCCCTGGCAGTACGCCTTCACGATCATCTCGGGCAGGATGTCGAGCCCCTTGCCGCGGGGCGGCCCGATGTCGGCGAGGACCGGCGCGCGGAACATCCGGAAGCCGCTCGACAGGTCCCGGTACGGCAGCGCGAGGGCCTTGCGGTAGAGGAGGTTGAGCGCCCGGCTGAGCGACCGCCGGAGGAACCGCATCTCGGGGAAGGCGCCTCGCACGTAGCGCGAGCCGATCAGGACCTCGCCGCGCTCGCGGTGATCCCACATCGTGCGGACGTAGCCCGGGCGGTGCGAGAAATCGGCATCCATCGTCAGGACGTGCGCTCCCTCGGCCGCGGCGAAGCCGGCGCGGAGGATCTCGCCGTACCCGCGTCCCCCCGCCAACACGAAGCGCGCACCCAGCGCCTCGACGCGCGCCCGGAGCGAGGCGTCGGCGGAGCAGACGACGATCTCATGGTCGTCGACGGCGCCGCGGACCGCCGAGCGGACGGCGGGGATCAGGCGCGGGAGGTTGTGCTCGCGCGCCCAGACGGGGATCACGACGGAGAGGTCGGGCTGCTTCATCGCGCGTATCCTACCCGGCGCCCGGGCCCGGCTACCGGCGCCGGGTCGCGGTATAGGATGGGCCGACATGGCGGACCGCGCGGAGCTGATCGACCGACTCGAAGGGATCGCGCGCGAGCTCCGCATCACCGATCTCGAGATGATCGCCGGGGCCGGCTCCGGCCACCCGGGCGGAACGCTCTCCGCCGCCGACATGATCGCCGCGCTCTACTTCCACGTCCTGCGCGTGCGTCCCGAGGAGCCCGAGTGGCCGGATCGCGACCGGTTCGTGCTGTCGAAGGGCCACTGCATCCCGATCGTCTACGCCGCGATGGCCAAGCGCGGGTTCTTCGACGCCGAGCTGCTCACCACCCTGCGCGATCTCGGGTCGCCCCTGCAGGGCCACCCCGACCGCCGGCGGCTGCCGGGCGTGGAAGCCTCCACCGGGTCGCTCGGGCAGGGCCTGTCGGTCGCCGTCGGGATGGCGCTCGCGGCGAAGGTCGACGGCGCCTCGTGGCGCGTCTTCTGCATGCTCGGCGACGGCGAGATCCAGGCGGGGCAGGTGTGGGAGGCCGCGATGTTCGCCCCGAAGCACGGGCTCGACAACCTCATCGCGATCCTTGACCACAACCAGGTCCAGCAGACCGGGCGCGTCGAGGACATCCTCGACGTCGCGCCGGTCGCGGAGAAATGGGCCGCGTTCGGGTGGCACGTGATCGATATCGACGGCCACGACATGGGCCAGATCGTCGACGCGCTCGACGAAGCCGACGGGGCGGACCGCCCGGCGATCGTCGTCTCGCGCACGAAGAAGGGCAAGGGCGTCTCCTGGATGGAGCTCAACTCGGCCTGGCACGGCAAGGCGACGAAGCCGGAGGAGACCGAGCGCGCGCTCGCCGAGCTGCGAGGGCAGGGCTAGTGGGCGCGGCGACGCGCGACGCCTTCGGCGAGGCGATCCTCGAGGTCGGTGCCGACGAGCGCATCGTCGTGCTGACCGGGGACCTGAAGGACTCGACCCGCACCGAGGACTTCGCCGAGAAGTACCCGGAGCGGTTCTTCGACGCTGGCATCGCCGAGTCGAACATGGTCGGGATGGCCGCCGGGCTCGCGCTCTCGGGGAAGATCGCCTGGGCCTGCTCCTTCTCCTGCTTCGTGACCGGCCGGTTCGAGACGATCCGCGTCTCGGTCGCGTACCAGGAGGCGAACGTGCGGATCGTCGGCACGCACAGCGGGATCGGGGTCGGCGAGGACGGCTACTCCCAGATGGCGCAGGAGGACATCGCGGCGCTGCGTGCGCTCCCCAACATGGCGATCGTCAACCCCGCGGACGCGGCCGAGACGCGCCGCGCCGTCCGTGCCCTCGTCGAGCACGAGGGCCCGGCGTTCCTCCGTCTGACGCGGCAGGGCGTCGACGACGTGACGGGGGAGGATGGCGCCTTCGACTTCGGCCGCATCGCGACGCTCCGCGACGGCAGCGACGTCGCGATCGTCGGGACGGGAGCCACGGTCGCCGAGGCCCTCAAGGCCGCCGACGCCCTTGCCGCCGAGGGAGTCTCGGCGCGGGTGATGAACGCGCACACGCTGAAGCCGTTCGACGCGGACGCGATCCTCGCGGCGGCGGCCGATTGCGGCAGGATCGTCACGGTCGAGGATCACAGTGTGCACGGTGGCCTCGGCAGCGCGGTCGCGGAGGTCCTCGCCTCGGAGGGGAGCCCCGCGCGGCTGCGGGTGATCGGCACGACGACGTTCGGCGAATCGGGGTCGCCCGCGGCGCTGTACGAGAAGCACGGGTTGAGCGGCGCGCGCGTGGCGCAGGCGACCCGCGGTTTCCTGAACGCATCGACCTGATCCACCCGGACGCGCCGCAACACGCCTGCTAGGGTGTTTCCCATCGTTCTGGGCGTCTGATAGCATCCGCAACGACCACCCCCAAACCCTCCCATGATCAAGACCGAGCACGTCACCAAGGCGTACAAGGACTCCGTCTATGCCCTCGACGACGTTTCCGTCGAGATCGGCAAGGGCGAGTTCGTGTTCATCGTCGGCCCGTCCGGGTCGGGGAAGTCGACGTTCATCCGCCTGATGCTGAAGGAGGAAGAGCCGACGGCGGGCAACATCTGGGTCGCGGGGAAGAACATCGCGAAGCTGTCGCCGTGGAAGGTCCCGTACCTGCGTCGCAACATCGGCACGGTCTTCCAGGACTTCAAGCTGCTGCCGGACCGCACCGTCTTCGACAACGTCGCCTTCGCGCTCGAGGTGATCGGGAAGCCCCGCCATATCATCGACAAGCGCGTGCCCGAGATCCTCGAGCTCGTCGGCCTCGGCGACAAGCTCGGAAACTACCCCGACGAGCTCTCCGGCGGCGAGCAGCAGCGCGTCTCCGTGGCGCGCGCGTTCGTCAACCGTCCGCTCATCCTGCTCGCCGACGAGCCGACCGGGAACCTCGACCCGTCGACCTCGGTCGACATCATGAAGCTCCTCGACCGCATCAACCGGACCGGCACGACCGTGATCATGGCGACGCACGACAACGCGATCGTCGACGCGATGCGCAAGCGCGTCATCGAGCTCGACTCGGGGAAGGTCGTCCGGGACCAGGCTCGCGGGGTGTACGGCTACGGTGCGTAGGTTCCGCTACTTCTTCCGCGAGACGTTCACGGCGCTCCGGCGCAACGCCCTCGTCGCCTTCGCCGCGATCTCGACGATGTTCATCTCGCTCTTCCTGCTCGGCGGATCGCTCCTGGTCCAGAAGCAGGTCGAGCTGCTCGTCGGGGAGTGGGGGTCGAAGGTCGAGGTTTCGGTCTTCCTCCGCGAGGACGCCTCGGGCGACGAGATCCAGGCGCTCACCCGCGAGATCGAGGGCCTGCCCGAGGTCCAGCAGGTCTTCTTCGAGTCGAAGCAGCAGGCCTACCAGCGGTTCCAGCGCCTGTTCCGCGACTCACCCGCGCTCGTGGAGAACGTCGACCCCGAGTCGATGCCGCAGTCGTTCCGCGTGAAGCTCGTCGACCCCGAGCAGTTCTCGGTGATCCGCGCGCGCCTCGCCGGACAGCCGGCCATCGACGAGATCCGCGATGAGCAGCGGGTCCTCAAGCGCCTCTTCGCGGTGACCGCCGTCCTGCGGACCGGCGTCATGGGCGTCGCCTTCATCATGCTGATCGCAGCGGCCGGGCTGATCGGCAACACGGTGCGGATGGCGGTGTTCGCACGCCGCAAGGAGATCGCGATCATGAAGCTCGTCGGGGCGACGAACTGGTTCATCCGTGTCCCGTTCCTCATCGAGGGAGCGGTCGGCGGCCTCCTCGGCGCCGGCCTCGCGGTGCTCGGGCTCTTCGCCATGAAGATGCTGTTCATCGACCCGCTGCGCGGCAACATCTCGTTCACGCCGTGGGTCGGGACCGGAGCCGTGCTCGAGACCGTTCCGTGGCTCGTCGGCGTCGGCATCCTCATGGCCGTGATCGCGAGCCTGTTCGCGATGCGCCGCTTCCTCGAGGTCTGATCCCGCAGAAGGTTGAAGCCGGGCGAAACGCCCGGTAGGATGTTCACATCCCCCCACCGAGCAGCCGAGGCTCTGGCATGCGCAGGATCGCCCTGATCATGACCCTCGTGCTCGCGGCCCAGGTTCCCGGGGGCGCGTTCGTCTCCGCGCGTCCGAACGACCCGAGGCTCGAGCGCATCGAGGCCGAGATCCGCCACAAGCGACAGCAGATCAAGCATGCTGAAGCGCGGCGACAGGGCCTGCTGGAGGAGATCTCGCGGTCCGACGCGCGTCGCGACGACCTCACCCGGGAGATCGAGGATCTCCAGGCGTCCCTCGCGGAGACCCGCACCCGGCTCGCGGACACACGCGCCTCGCTCCGCCAGGCGAAGGATCTGATCGAGCGCTGGTCGAGGCGTCTCGCGGCCGCAGAGGAGTCGCTGCTCCAGCGGCGCGAGGACCTCGGGCGGCGAGCGGCGAACGCCTACAAGCTGGGGGCCGCCGGCTACATGGACGTCATCCTCGGCGCCGAGGACCTTCGTTCGCTCACCGACCGCGTCCAGTTCGTCGACACGGTCCTGCTGGCGGACGCCACCTTCCTGCGTGGGCTCGAGGTCGCACGCGAGCTCGTCGAGGAGCGCCGGTCGACCGTTCGGGAGCAGGAGCGAGACCTCCGGGCCCAGGAGCGTCGCGTCGAGCGCGAGGAGCAGCGCCTCGAGGAGCTGAAGGCGGAGCGTGAGGCGCTGCGCAACGAGATCGACATGGAGATCGCGCACCGCCACGATCTCGTCGAGGGGATCGAGCAGAACAAGGAGGAGTACGAGCGGGCGGTCCGCGAGCTCGAGGCGGAGTCCGCGTGGATCACGGCCCAGCTCCGAGGCTCGGGCTCCACCGGCTCGGGGCAGATCGGCGGGAAGCTCCACTGGCCGACCGCCGGGTCGATCGGCTCGGGCTTCGGCTGGCGGACGCACCCGATCTTCGGCACCCGACGGTTCCACGCCGGGGTGGACATCGGCGCCCCCTGCGGCCAGGCGATCTATGCGGGCGAGAGCGGCCGCGTGATCTCCTCCGGCTGGCAGGGCGGGTACGGGCAGACGATCGTGATCGATCACGGCAGGGGCCTCTCGACCCTCTACGCCCATCAGTCGAGCCTCGGGGTCGGGAGCGGGGCCACCGTGCGCCGCGCGCAGCGGATCGGCTCGGTGGGCACGACGGGATGGTCCACCGGGTGCCACCTGCACTTCGAGGTGCGGGTGAACGGGAACCCGGTCGACCCGGTGCCCTACCTCACCTGAGGCTACCCTGAGCCCGTGAAGGGCCAGCACACCGTCGCGACGAACCGGCGGGCCCGCCACGACTACGCGATCGACGAGACGCTCGAGGCCGGGCTCGTGCTCACCGGCGCCGAGGTCAAGTCGCTCCGTGCGGGGCGGGCCTCGCTCGCGGACGCCTACGGTCGCGTCGATGGCGGCGAGGTCTGGATCGAGGGGCTCCACATCCCGCCCTACGAGCACGACTCGAGGGACCGGGGACGCTACGAGGAGAAGCGGCCGCGCAAGCTCCTGCTGCACCGAGCCGAGATCGATCGGCTCGTCGGGAAGATCAAGGAGCGCGGGATGACGCTCGTGCCGATGCGGCTGTACTTCGTCCGTGGCCGGGCGAAGCTCGAGCTGGGCCTCGGTCGCGGGAAGCGGCAGTACGAGAAGCGGCGGTCCATCGCCGAGAAAGAGCAGCGCCGCGAGATCGAGCGCGCGCTGTCGGCCCGTCGCCGCGGCTGAGGGATGTCGGCGGGGGGCGTATACTGATGGGACAACCACATAGGGGGTGAACTGGCTTCGACTCGGGCGGTCAACGCCCTGGGGGAAGCGAGCCGAGATCCCGGATGTCTCGTTAAACGCCGGACCGATACAAACGCCGATGACATGGCGATCGCTGCCTGATCAAGGTTAGGTAGCCGCTCCCCGCGGAGCGCCTGCGACCGCGGATGAGCGTCATCAGCAGGCTCACCGACCCGGAGTCGCCTCGCGGCCGGGTCGGGACACCGAAGCGAGGCTGGGCCAACGGTGCTCCGCCTGTGGGAGCCGGCGGCCGAGACCTCACCGCAGGCTACGCTCGTAGAAGTCCCAGGGTGTCCCTCGAGGACGCGGGTTCGATTCCCGCCACCTCCACCATCACGGATGCCCCCCGATCGTCTACGCGCTTGCGCGTTTCGGGAGGGCGCTGAGGTCCAGGTCCATGCCTTCGTGGGCGAGGACCGGCGGGTTCGGACGTTCGCCCCAGAGCTCGCGGGCGCGGTCGAGCATGCGCTCCAGCTCGTCGTCGGTGTGCAGGGGGTCGTGGTGGAACATCACGAGCTGGCCGACGTCGGCGATCCGAGCGAACTGCACCACGTGGTCGAGGCTCGAATGTCCCCAGCCGACCTTCCGGAGGTACTCGTCCTCGGTGTACTGGGAGTCGTGGATCAGCACGTCGGCGCCCCTCGCGACACCGTGTCCCGAGATCCACGCCGGCTCCACGGCCCGCAGGTCGACCGCGAGGCCTGGCTCGTGGTCGGGGATGTACGCGAGGATCCGCCCCTCCGACTCGATCCGGATCCCGACCGTCGGTCCCTGGTGCGAGACCGGCATCGCCCGAACCACGGCCTCCTCGATCCCCAGGTCCCCGCGGGCGTCGTGGAACCGGAGTCGGCACGGAACGTCCTGAAGGTGGACCGGGAAGAGCGGTGGCGAGAGGTACCGGGCGATGCTCTGCTCCAGCGTCCGCGTCGGCGACGGCGGGCCCCAGATGTGGATCTCGACGTCCGGGTTCCACAGCGGCCCGAAGAACGGCAGCCCCTGGAGGTGGTCGAGGTGCAGGTGGCTGAGGAACAGGTGGATCCTGCGCGGCACGTCGGCGCCGAGCGCGACGCCGAGCGGGCGGATGCCGGTTCCGGCGTCGAGGATCAGGAGCGTGTCGTTCGCGAGGCGCACCTCGACGCAGGAGGTGTTCCCGCCGTAGCGCACCGTCTCGGGCCCGGGCGCCGCGAGCGAGCCGCGCGATCCCCAGATCCGCGCGCGCACCTACCCCTCGGCCTCCCAGAAGATCGCCATCGCGCCGATGAACTCATCCGACTTCGCGAACAGCGGAAGCGCGGTCACCGCGATCTCTCGCGCCACCCCGTCGGCGCCGACGATGTGCAGCGGCCCGTGCGCCGGGCGTCGGTGGGTGAGCGCGATGCCGAGCGGCAGGTCCTCTGGCGGGATCGGGGTGCCGCTCCCTGGGTCGATGGGGCGGAACCGCGTTCCCCATTCCTCGAGGGTCATCGAGCCGGAGTCGGCGTAGGACTGACCGAGGATGCCCTCCGCCGGCTCGTTGAAGTAGACGAGCGTCCCTTCGGGATCCACGAGGAACACGGGCGTGGCGATGCTCGACGCGAGCCCACGCGCCAGGATCAGAACGAGGTTGTGCTCGTCGGCCATCTCGCCTCCAGGGCCAATGATAGGGCGGGCGCGGCCTCGGCAGGCGCCGGCGCTATCCTCCTGGTATGAGCGACGTCCGACTCACGAGCTTCAGCCACGGCGCCGGCTGCGCGTGCAAGCTCTCGCCGGCCGACCTCGGCGAGGTGCTGGGCCAGACGCTCGCCCCGCAGCACCCGCCCGAGGTGCTGGTCGCCACCGACACGAGCGACGACGCGGCCGTCTTCCGGCTGCCCGACGGTACCGCGCTCGTGCAGTCGGTCGACTTCTTCACGCCGGTCGTCGACGACGCCTTCGACTGGGGGAGGATCGCGGCGGCGAACGCGCTGAGCGACCTCTACGCGATGGGCGCGCGCCCCGTGCTGGCGCTCAACGTCGTCGCCTGGCCGGTCGAGGACCTTCCGCTCGACCTCCTCGGCGAGGTCCTGCGCGGTGGCGAGAAGGTCGCGGCCGAGGCCGGGGCGGCGATCGTCGGCGGGCACACGATCCACGACCCGGGCCCGAAGTACGGCATGGCGGTCACGGGGCTCGCTGCTCTCGAGCGGGTGACCCGCAACTCGACGGCTCGTCCGGGTGCCGACCTCGTGCTCACGAAGCCGCTCGGCATCGGGATCGCGACGACCGCCGTCAAGCGTGACCGCGCCGAGCCGGAGGCGTTGGCGCGGGCCGTCGAGGTGATGACGACCCTGAACGCCGCCGCTTCCGAGGCCGTCGCGGAGGTCGGCGCCCAGGCCGTCACCGACGTGACCGGGTTCGGGCTCCTCGGCCACCTCCACGAGATGGCTCGCGGCTCCGGTGTCGGTGCGGAGGTGGACGTGGCCGCGGTTCCGCTCCTTCCCGGGACGCTCGAGCTGGCGGCCGCGGGGATCGTGCCGGGCGGGACCCGGAAGAACCACCGGTGGATCGGTCCGAGCGTCGACTGGGGCGACCTGCCGGAGGTGGAGCAGCTGGTCCTCGCCGACGCCCAGACCTCGGGCGGCCTGCTCATCGCGGTGGACCCCGAGCGGACGGACCACCTGGTGGCGGCCCTCGAGCGGCGGGACGTCCGGGGGGCGCGCATCGGCCGGACGGCGCTCGGGCCGGCCGGGCGCATCACGGTGCGCGGCAGGCTCTCCGAAGCCCGCTGATAGCATCGAGGGGATGGAGCTTCCCCGTCGGCTCTTCGACCGCATCGTCGCGCACGCCCGCGCAGAGCGACCGCTCGAGGCGTGCGGCGTCGTGGCGGGGGCGGGCGGCGCCCCCGTCGGCGTCTACCCGATCGCGAACGTCGAGCGCAGCCCCGTTCGGTACCGGTTCGACGAGCGGGAGCAGCGGCGCGTCTTCCGCGAGATCGAGGACCGGGGATGGGACCTGCTCGCGTTCTTCCACTCCCACCCGGATTCGCCGGCGGAGCCCTCGTCGACCGATCGGATGCAGGCCCACCGGCCGGATCCGCTGACCGGCGAGCCCGTGGCGGTGTACCCCTCGACGCGGTACCTGATCCTGTCGCTCGCCGGGGAGCCGGAGCTCCGCTGCTTCCGGTTCGCGCGCGGCCGGGCGGTCGAGGAGGAGGTCCGGATCTCGTGAGCTTCACCGAGGAGCAGGTCCTGCGGTACGCCCGACAGATGATCCTCCCGGAGATCGGAGGCGAGGGTCAGGCGAGGCTCGCGCGGGCGCGGGTGCTGGTGGTTGGCCTCGGCGGCCTCGGCTCGCCGGCGGCGACCTACCTCGCGACGGCCGGCGTCGGCACCCTCGGGCTCGTCGACCACGATCGCGTCGACCTCTCGAACCTCCACCGCCAGCCGCTGCACGGAACCTCCGACGTGGGGCGCGCGAAGGTCGTCTCCGCCGCGGAGCGTCTCCGCGAGCTGAACCCGGAGGTCGAGCTCGAGGTCCACGAGCGGGCGCTCGATGCCGGGAACGCGCTCGAGATCCTCGCCGGCTACGACGTCGTCGTCGACGGGACCGACACGTTCCCCGCGCGGTACCTGATCAACGACGCCGCACAGCTCGCCGGCATCCCCGTCGCCCACGGCTCGGTCCACCGGTTCGAGGGCCAGGCGAGCGTCTTCCTGCCCGGGCCCGAGACGCCGTGCTACCGCTGCCTGTTCCCGCATCCTCCCGAGCCGGACAGCGTCCCCTCGTGCGCCGAGGCTGGCGTCCTCGGGGTCCTTCCCGGCCTGGTCGGCACGATCCAGGCCGCGGAGACCATCAAGCTCCTGACCGGCGTCGGGGAGACGCTCGCCGGCCGGCTGCTGACGATCGACGCACTGACGATGCGCTTCGCCGGGGTCGCCGTGCGGTGGGATCCCGGCTGCGCGGTCTGCGGGCGAACGCCGAGCCTCACCGAGCTGATCGACTACGACGCGTTCTGCGGGGTCGTCTCCGCCTCACCCTCCGACGCGGTCTGAGGGGTCCTGGACGGGGTATCGTGGGCCGTTCGTCGGACGGAGACGAGGTGTCGTAGGGATGGGCGGAGCGTGAGCGATCGGCCGATCGGGGTCTTCGACTCCGGCGTGGGCGGCCTCACCGTCGCACGCGCGATCATCGACCTGCTCCCCGAGGAGCCGATCCTGTACTTCGGTGACACCGCCCGCTCGCCCTACGGCCCGCGCCCGCTGGAGGAGATCCGCGGGTTCGCCCGGGAGATCGCGGCCGCGCTTCTCGAGCGCGACGTGAAGATGCTGGTGGTCGCGTGCAACTCCGTCGAGGTCGCGGCGATCGCGGACCTCACGTCGGCCACGGAGACGCCGATCGTCGGCGTGATCGAGCCGGGTGTGCGGGCGGCGATGCGGGTGACCCGCAACGGCCGGATCGGGGTGATCGGG
>DATLGG010000259.1:0-2613 GCA_035540615.1 Actinomycetota bacterium
CGGTAGGCGGCGTCGGCGATCTCGGACTGGAAGTAGCCGCGCTCGATGCCGACGAGCATCCCTTCGAGGATCGAGCCGTTGCCCATCTCGTCGATCTTGCGGAAGTACTCCTCGGCCTGCGCCTCGGTCCGGTCCGTGAAGGCCTCGACGAAGTAGGAGCCGCCGAGCGGGTCGATCACGTTCGTGACGCCGGTCTCGTAGGCGATCACCTGCTGGGTCCGGAGCGCGATCTGCGCCGCCTTCTCGGTCGGAAGAGCCAGCACCTCGTCGAGCGCGTTCGTGTGCAGCGACTGCGTCCCGCCGAGCACCCCCGCGAGGGCCTCGATCGCCGTCCGCACGATGTTGTTCTCCGGCTGCTGAGCGGTGAGCGAGCATCCGGCGGTCTGCGTGTGGAAGCGCAGACGCCACGATTGCGGGTCCTTCGCCCCGTAGCGCTCCTTCATCCAGCGCGCCCAGATGCGGCGCGCCGCGCGGAACTTCGCGATCTCTTCGAAGAAGTCGATGTGCGCGTTGAAGAAGAACGAAAGCCCCTGGGAGAAGCGGTCGACGTCGATCCCGCGCTGCTTGCCGAGCTCCACGTAGCTGAAGCCGTCGGCGAGCGTGAACGCGAGCTCCTGCACGGCCGTCGACCCGGCCTCACGGATGTGGTAGCCGGAGACGCTGATCGGATGCCACTTCGGCACCTCTTCCGCGCAGAACTCCATCAGGTCGCCGATCAGCCGCAGGTGGGGCCGCGGCGGGAACAGCCACTCCTTCTGCGCGATGTACTCCTTGAGGATGTCCGTCTGCAAGGTGCCGTCGAGGGTCTTCCAGTCCGCGCCCTGCTTCTCGGCGGCGGCGAGGAAGAAGGCGAAGAGGATCACCGCCGGGCCGCTGATCGTCATCGAGGTCGTGATGTCGCCGAGCGGGATCCCGTCGAAGAGGGTCTCGAAGTCGGCGAGCGAGTCGGTGGCGACGCCGCAGCGGCCGACCTCGCCCTCGCTGTGCGGGTCGTCGGAGTCGCGGCCCATCAGCGTCGGCATGTCGAAGGCGACGGACAGCCCGCCCCCGCCCTGCTTCAGCAGGTACTTGTAGCGCTCGTTCGTCTGCTTCGGCGTCCCGAAGCCGGCGAACTGCCGCATCGTCCAGAGGCGCCCGCGGTACATCGTCGGGTACACGCCGCGGGTGAAGGGGTATTCGCCCGGGTAGCCGAGCTTCTCCTCCGCGTCCCAGCCCTCGAGGTCCTCGGGCGTGTAGAGCGGCTCCAGGGGCTCGCCGGAGATCGTCTCGAAGTCCGCGTCCCGCTCCCCCGCCTGCCGGTAGCGCTGGCGCCACTCGTCCTTGCGGCTCATCCCTGCCTCCGTTCGGTGACCGTGCCCACCAGGATATCCGCCGCGGCGTAGGGGTCCACCCGTCGGGCGACCAGGTCGTCGGCCAGGCGCTCGAGGTCGCCCTCTTCCAGACGCTCCGCGACCTGCCGCCGCAGCCTCGCCGAGACCATCCCCTCGACCTCGTGCAGCAATCGCTTGCGCCGTCGCGCGTCGAGCTCGCCCGATGACTCGAGGTGCTTGCGGTGCCGCTCGATCGCCTCCCACAGGTCGTCGATCCCCTCCCCCGTGACGGTCGCCGTTTTCACGACCGGGGGCGGCCAGTCGAGCTCGGGACCGAGGTGGAGCATGTTCTCGATGTCGCGCGCCGCCTCGCGGGCGCCCTCGCGGTCGGCCTTGTTCACGACGAAGACGTCGGCGATCTCGAGGATCCCGGCCTTCGACGCCTGCACCGCGTCGCCCCAGCCCGGCGCCACCACGACGAGCGTCGTGTCCGCCTGGGTCGCGACCTCAACCTCCGCCTGCCCCACACCGACCGTCTCGATCACGATCACGTCCGCCCCCGATGCATCCAGGACCCGGACGGCCTCCGGCGCGGCGAGAGCCAGACCGCCGAGGTGGCCGCGCGTGGCCATCGAGCGGATGAACACGTTCGGGTCCGTCGCGTGCGACTGCATCCGCAGGCGGTCGCCGAGCAGCGCCCCGCCGGTGAACGGTGAGGTCGGGTCGATCGCCAGCACGGCCACGCGCAGGTCGCGCGCGCGTGCCGCCTTCACCAGCTCGGCCGCGAGGCTCGATTTCCCGACACCGGGCGAGCCCGTGAGCCCAATCGAGTAGGCACGGCCGGTGTCCGGGAACAGCCCGCCGATCAGCTCGGGAAGGGCGTCGGAGCCATCCTCGACCATCGAGATGGCTCGAGCGACGGACCGGCGATCACCGCCCCGTACCCCCTCGACGACCTCCCGAAGCTCCACGCGCCACAGCGTAGCAGTCGCCCCCGGGGGGACCCGCGGGGGCGACCACGTGCAGCGTCCGGGGGCTATCCCTCCGACCCGTCGAGCTCTGGCTCCTCTCCGGGGTCGGGTTCTGCCACCTCGAAGCCCTGGGCGCGCTGTGCCTTCCTGTGCTCGGCGTCGCCCGCATACCTGACCTTGACGACGTGCTCACCGGGATCTCCGCCGGGGACGACCACCTGCGTGCGGCCATCCGCATCCGTCTCCACGGTTCCGACGCTCTCGCCGTCGAGGAACACCTCGAGCGTCACCTCCGACAGCGGCACCCAGCGGTTCCCGCTCCGCGTCCGGAC
>DATLGG010000260.1:0-6615 GCA_035540615.1 Actinomycetota bacterium
ACCTGCATCCTCGTCGACGACGTCCTCTACACCGGCCGGACGATCCGAGCCGCGATGGACGCCCTCGTCGATTTCGGACGTCCCCGTGCGATCCGGCTCGCGGTCCTCGTGGACCGGGGGCACCGCGAGCTCCCGATCCGCGCCGACCACGTCGGCAAGAACCTCCCGACAAGCCAGGACCAGCGGGTGCAGGTCCGGCTCGAGGAGACCGACGGCGAGGACGCCGTCGAGGTGGGGGAGGGAGCGGGATGAAGCACCTCCTGTCTGCGACCCAGCTCTCGGCCGAGGAGATCACCCGCATCCTCGACACCGCCGACTCCTTCCGCGAGGTCGGCACCCGCGTGATCAAGAAGGTGCCGGCGCTGCGCGGGCGAACGGTCGTCAACCTCTTCCTGGAGAACTCCACCCGGACCCGGATCTCGTTCGAGGTCGCGGCCAAGCGGCTGTCGGCGGACGTGATCAACTTCTCCGCGGGCGGCTCGTCGGTCGCGAAGGGCGAGAGCCTGAAGGACACGGCGCTCACCCTCCAGGCCATGGGCGCCGACGCGATCGTGATCCGCCATTCCTCGTCGGGCGCCCCCTACACCCTCACGCGATGGGTCGACGCGAGCGTGCTCAACGCGGGCGACGGGACGCACGAGCACCCGACCCAGGCGCTCCTCGACCTCTACACGATCCGCGAGCACTTCCCGAGCTTCGAGGGGCTCCGCGTGGCGATCGTCGGCGACATCCTGCACTCCCGCGTCGCTCGCTCCGGAACCCACGCGCTCGTCGCGATGGGCGCCGAGGTGACGCTCGTGGGCCCACCGACGTTGATCCCGCCGGCGGCCGCGACCTGGGGCGCCGATATCTCGCACGACCTGGACGCCGTCCTGCCGAAGCTCGACGTCTGCTACATGCTGCGGGTCCAGCGCGAGCGTCAGCGCCAGCAGTACTTCCCGAGCGTGCGTGAGTACTCCCGCCGCTTCGGCCTCACGCGCGAACGGGTCGCGGCGCTCCCCGAGCAGGCGCTGATCATGCACCCGGGGCCGATGAACCGCGGGGTCGAGATCGACTCAGACGTCGCCGACCTCCCGCGCTCCCTCATCACCGATCAGGTGACGAACGGGATCGCCGTCCGGATGGCGCTCCTGTACCTGATCCTCGGCGCTGGGGAGGCGGAGCGCTGATGGGCCGGCTCCTCCTGCGCGGCGGCCGGCTCGTCGACCCGGCGTCTGGGCACGACGCCGAGGCGGACGTCCTGCTCGAGGACTCGCTGATCGCTGCGGTCGGCGAAGGGATCGGGGCGGCCGGCGCCGAGGTCCTGGACTGCGGCGGCCTCGTCGTCGCGCCGGGGCTCGTCGACCTCCACGCCCACTTCCGGGAGCCGGGACTCGAGCACAAGGAGACGGTCGAGACGGGGTCCCGCGCGGCCGCCGCCGGTGGGTACACGGCCGTGTGCACGATGCCGAACACCGAGCCGGTGACCGACCACCTGGCCATCGTCCTCGAGGTCCGCGCGCTCGGCGAGAAGGCCGGACTCTGCGACGTCCTCCCCTCGGCCGCGATCACGAAGGGGCTCGAGGGGGAGTCGCTCGTCGAGATCGGCGAGCTCGCCGCCGCCGGGGTGCGCCTGTTCACCGACGATCATCGGTCGGTCACCTCGTCGCGGATGATGCGGGTGGCCCTCGAATACGCGCGCGCGTTCGACGTCGTGATCTGTCAGCACGCCCAGGACGAGGAGCTGAGCGAGGGCTGGCAGATGCACGAGGGGCAGTACTCGGCGCTGCTCGGTCTGCGCGGCGCCCCTCGGGAGGCGGAGGAGGTCACGGTGGCGCGCGACCTCCTGCTCGCGCGTCTGACGGGCGGACGGCTGCACCTGACGCACCTGTCCACCGCCGGCGCGGTCGAGGCCGTCCGGCGGGCGCGCGCCGAGGGCTCCCGCGTGACGGCCGACGTCACGCCGCACCACCTCTCGCTGATCGACGAGGACCTCCTCGACTACGACACGAACCGCAAGATGAACCCCCCGCTGCGGACCGCCGAGGACCGCGACGCCCTCCGCGCCGGGCTCGCCGATGGGGCGCTCGACGCCGTCGCCACCGACCATGCGCCGCACGCCGTCGAGGAGAAGGAGCGGGAGTTCGACCAGGCGCCCCCCGGGACGACCGGCCTCGAGACGGCGCTCTCGGCGGTCCTGACGAACGCCGTCGAGCCCGGCCACGTCTCCTTGGCCCGGGCGATCGAGGCGATGAGCACGGCGCCGGCGCGGATCCTCGGTCTGGAGGACCACGGCGGTCCGGTCGCGGCCGGTCGTGCCGCGAACCTCGTCGTGTTCGACCCCGCGGCCGAGTGGGTCGTCGAGGAGCGCTTCCACTCGCGCGGGCGGAACAGCGCCTTCCTGGGGGAGAGGCTCCGCGGCCGGGTCATCCACACGATCCTGCGGGGGGAGCTCACCGTCCGGAACGGAGAGCCGACGCGGTGACGCGCGCGCTCCTCTGCCTCGAGGACGGCACCTGGTTCGAGGGACGCGGATTCGGGGCCGGCGGCGAGCGCTTCGGGGAGATCGTCTTCAACACCGCGATGTCGGGCTACCAGGAGGTGCTGACCGACCCGTCGTACGCCTCCCAGATCGTCGTCATGACCTCTCCCCACCAGGGCAACTACGGCGTGAACGACGAGGACGCCGAGTCCGACCGGATCCAGGTGGCCGGCTTCGCGGTCCGCGAGGCGGCCCGCCGCTCCAGCTCCTGGCGGGCGGAGCGCTCGCTCGCCGACGAGCTCGAGGCGGCGGGCGTCGTCGGGATCGAGGACCTCGACACCCGGGCGCTCACCTTGCACCTGCGCGACCGAGGCGCGCTGCGCGGCGCGATCTCCACCGAGGACCTGGACCCCGCGTCCCTGGCGGAGCGGGTCCGCGCGCGGCCGGGGATGGAGGGGGCCGAGCTCGCGCGCAGCGTCTCGACGACCGCGCCCTACGCGGCGGCGGACCTCGTCGGCCCCGCGGTCCCACGCGCGGACGGCCGGACCTTCCGCGTCGCCGCGTACGACTGGGGCCTCAAGCGCCACATCCTCCGGTGCCTCGCCGCCGCCGGCTGCGAGGTGACGGTCCTGCCCGCCGAGGCGCCGGCCGAGGAGGCGCTCGACGGCTTCGACGGCGTCTTCCTCTCGAACGGCCCCGGCGACCCCGCCGCGACGACCTACGCCGTCGCCACCGTCCGGCGGCTCCTCGGCCGGGTTCCGGTGTTCGGGATCTGCCTCGGGCACCAGATCCTGAGCCTCGCCGTGGGCGGGCGGACCTACAAGCTGAAGTTCGGGCATCGCGGGGCGAACCAGCCGGTCCGCGACGACGACACCGGCGTCGTGGAGGTGACGAGCCACAACCACGGGTTCGCCGTCGACCCCGACGGCTGGCCGCGCCGCGATCGAGTGGCCGAGACGACGCACGGGCCCGCGGCGCTCACGCACTGGAACCTCAACGATGGGACGCTCGAGGGGCTGCGGCTGCTCGATGTCCCCGCCTTCGCCGTCCAGTACCACCCTGAGGCCGCGCCCGGTCCCCACGACTCGCGCTCCCTCTTCGACCGCTTCGTCACGCTCATGGAGGCGTCGTGAAGGCGAAGGTGATCGCGGCGTTCGTCGCGGTCGCGATGATCGGCGGCGCCGTCGCCGGGGTCCTGGCGCTGTTCGGCGCCGACGACGAGCCCCGGCCGGAGGCGCTGACGGCAGAGGAGGTCGGGATCCTGGCGATGCACACGCTCCAGCGGGCGACGGCCGAGCAGATGCGCCACTTCGTGAGCGAGGGCGTCTTCTTCGACGACCCGGCGCGGCTCGCTCCCGTGGCCGAGGAGGGCGGCCTCTTCCTCGTCTCGACCCTCGAGGTCTGCGAGCGACGGACGGTCGCCGTGCTCGGGACGGACACGCCCGACGGGCGGACGTTCGCGGTCCGGGTGCAGGGCCTCGAGCCGCCGGAGGACGGCGAGGCCGAGATCGGTCACTTCACGAGCGTTCCCGCGTGCGAGGCCGCGGGTGGGCCGGGGTCGTGGCCGGGCGGGTACCGCATCACGCGCGAAGGACTGATGAAGGGAGATGCCGTTGTCGACACCGCCGTCAGCTGACCTCCGGTCGGTGCTCGTGATCGGCTCCGGGCCGATCGTGATCGGCCAGGCCTGTGAGTTCGACTATTCCGGCACCCAGGCGTGCAAGGTCCTGCGGCGAGAGGGGATCCGGGTCGTGCTCGTGAACTCGAACCCGGCCACGATCATGACGGACCCCGAGCTCGCCGATCGCACCTACGTCGAGCCGATCACCCCGGAGTCGGTCCTGCGCGTCATCGAGCGCGAGCGGCCGGACGCGCTGCTTCCGACCCTCGGGGGGCAGACCGCGCTGAACGTGGCGGTCGCCCTCGCCGAGACGGGGGAGCTCGACCGCCACGGCGTCCGGCTGATCGGCGCCGACCTCGAGGCGATCCGCCGCGCCGAGGACCGCCGCCTGTTCGTGAAGACGATGACGGAGGCCGGCCTTCCCCTGCCGGAGGCGGGGTTCGCCCACTCGGTCGAGCAGGCCCTCGAGGTGGGCGACCGGCTCGGGTACCCGGTGATGGTCCGGCCGTCCTTCGTGCTCGGCGGCGGCGGGACGGGGCTGGCCCGGGACCGCGCGTCGCTCGCGACGGTCGCCGCCGAAGGGATCGCGGCGAGCCCGATCGGCGAGATCATCGTCGAGGAGTCGGTCGAGGGCTGGAAGGAGTTCGAGCTCGAGGTGATGCGCGACCGCGCCGACAACGCGGTGATCGTGTGCTCGATCGAGAACGTGGATCCGATGGGTGTCCACACCGGCGACTCGGTCACCGTCGCCCCTCAGCAGACCCTGAGCGACCGGGAGTACCAGCGGATGCGCGACACGGCGCTGGCCGTGATCCGCGCGGTCGGGGTGGAGACCGGCGGGTCGAACATCCAGTTCGCGGTCGATCCCGAGACGGGCCGGCAGGTCGTGATCGAGATGAACCCTCGGGTCTCCCGCTCGAGCGCGCTGGCGAGCAAGGCGACGGGCTTCCCGATCGCGAAGATCGCCGCGATGCTCGCGATCGGATACCGCCTCGACGAGATCACGAACGACATCACGGGCGAGACCCCCGCCTGCTTCGAACCCGCGCTCGACTACGTCGTCGTCAAGGTCCCCCGCTGGGCCTTCGAGAAGTTCCCCGGCGCCGACCAGACCCTCACGACGACGATGAAGTCGGTGGGGGAGGTGATGGCGGCCGGCCGTTCGTTCAAGGAAGCGCTCGGCAAGGCGCTGCGCTCCCTCGAGACCGGAGCGGACGTCCTCGCCGAACGGGAGCCGCCCGCGGACCTGCTCCGGAAGCTGGCGACGCCGAGCGAGGGCCGTCTCCCGCTCGTCGAGGCGGCGTTGCGCGCCGGGCTGACCGTCGAGGAGGTCGCCGCGGCATCCCGGATCGACCCCTGGTTCGTCGATCAGATCGCGCAGATGGGCGAGGTGGCCGAGGCGCTGCGCGGACGCCGTCTCGCGCGCCTCGACGAAGACCACCTTCGGGAGGCGAAACGAGCGGGTCTCTCCGACCGTCGTGTGGCGGCGATCCTCCGCACGGGGGAGCGCGAGGTCCGCGCCGCGCGCCGCGCCGCGGGCGTCGAGCCCGTCTACAAGACCGTCGACACGTGCGCCGGTGAGTTCGCGGCGAAGACGCCGTACCACTATTCGACGTACGAACGCGTGTCGGAGGTCTCCCGCGGCGCCGGTCGCCGGGTCGTCATCGTCGGCGCGGGCCCGAACCGCATCGGGCAGGGGATCGAGTTCGACTACGCGTGCGTGCACGCCGCCTACGCCCTCCGAGAAGCGGGCTACGAGACCGTGATGGTGAACTCGAACCCCGAGACCGTCTCAACGGACTACGACACGAGCGACCGCCTGTACTTCGAGCCGCTCACCGCGGAGGACGTGCTCTCGGTCTGCGAGGCGGAAGAGCCGGCCGGGGTGATCGTGCAGCTCGGCGGCCAGACGCCGCTTCGGCTCGCGCGCGAGCTGGAGTCGGAGGGGTTCCCGATCCTCGGCACGCCTCCCTCCGCGATCGACCTCGCGGAGGACCGCGGGAAGTTCGGAGCGCTCCTGACGCGGCTCGGCGTCGCGCATCCGCCGCACGGCGAGGCGTCGAGCGAGGACGAGGCGATCGAGGTCGCGGAGCGGGTCGGGTACCCGGTCGTCGTGCGCCCGTCCTACGTCCTCGGCGGTCGCGCGATGGAGATCGTGTACACCCCGGAGGAGCTCGCCGGCTACGTCCGCACGGCCACGGAAGCCGCCCCCGAGCATCCGGTCTTCATCGACCGCTTCCTCGAGGGAGCGATCGAGGTCGACGTCGACGCCGTCTGCGATCCCGACGAGGTCCTGATCGGAGCGGTGATGGAGCACATCGAGGAGGCCGGCGTCCACTCGGGCGACTCCTCCTGCACGATCCCCCCGGTCACGCTCTCGGACGAGGAGCTCGACGAGGTCGAGCGGGTGACGCGGGTGATCGCTCGGGAGCTCGGCGTGATCGGCCTGCTGAACCTCCAGCTCGCGGTGAAGGACGAGCGGGTCTTCGTGATCGAGGCCAACCCGCGCGCGTCGCGGACGGTGCCCTTCGTC
>DATLGG010000261.1:0-4321 GCA_035540615.1 Actinomycetota bacterium
GAGCATGGCCGGAACGGATGGTTCCACGTCGTCCTGTGGCCGGGGGATCGGCAGCGGCTCGTCGACGAGGGATTCACGTTCGAGATCCTGGTCGAGGACCTCGTGGCCCAGGACATCGCAGACCGCACGGCCGAGCTCGAGGCGCAGCGAGCCGCGCCGCAGGAGCGGCTGATGTACCGGATGCTCTCGGACTACGAGAACGACCTCCAGAAGCTGGCGCAGGAGAACCCCTCCTTCGTGCGGCACTTCACGCTCACGGGGACGACCCACGAGGGGCGACGGATCCACGGCGTCGAGATCGCGAAGGATGTGACGCGGGCGGCCACCGACGGGCGGCCGACCTCGCTCATCTGCGGGCTGCATCATGCCCGCGAGTGGCCGAGCGCGGAGCTCACGATGATGTTGGCCGAGGACATCGTGGACGAGTACAAGAAGGGCACCGCTCGCTACGTGAACCTCGTCGACAACGTGCGGATCATCCTCCTCCCCGTCGTGAACCCCGATGGCTTCGTGCGCTCACGCGAGACGGTCTCGGACTTCATCTACCCGCACCCGATCGTCGTGCAGGAGTTCGCGTACCACCGGAAGAACATGCGCAAGAACACGACCGCCCTGGTGGAGACCGGGCAGGGCGTCGACACGAACCGCAACTATCCCTACATGTGGGGCGGGACCGGGTCGAGCGGCACGGCCAGCAGTCAGACCTATCGCGGCGCGAACCCCGGCAGCGAGCCCGAGGTGGTCGGGCTGCTGAACCTCTTCCGCTCGAACCAGGTGCTCACGATGATCACGAACCACACCTACTCCGACCTGGTGCTGCGGCCGTGGGGCCACAAGGCGGCGGACCCGCCGGACGAGGCGCACCTGCGCGCCCTCGGCAACGCGATGGCGGCGATCAACGGGTACACGTCGCAGAAGGGGATCCAGCTCTACAAGACGAACGGCATCACTGAGGAGTGGGTCTACGGGGCGATGGGCGGCTACGGCTACACCTTCGAGATCGGGTCGTCGCAGTTCCATCCGCAGTACAACACGACCATCCCGGGCTACTGGAGCCGGAACCGAGATGCCTTCCTCCTCTGCCTGGAGGCAGCCCGCAACACCGCCTACCACTCCGTCCTGCGCGGGGCCTTCCCCCCGGGGACGACCGTGGGGATCAGCAAGGCCGTCACGATCCCGCTCGACCCGACCGGGGGGCGAGGGACGACCTACCAGGACGCGATGTCCTCGTCGATCGTCGTGGGCGACGGCGGATCGTTCGAGTGGCACGTGAACCCGAGCCCGCTGCCGGAGACGGTCGACCAGGTCAACAAGGGTGGCCTGCCGGAGTCGGCGCTCGAGCCGTACCGGGTCGCCGTGACGACGCCCGACGGCGTCACGCGCACGAAGGAGATCGTGGTCCTGCGTGGGAGGACGTACGAGGTCTCGTTCGACGAGGAGTAGAAGGGGAAGGGCTCAGCCGACCGGGAAGAGGCGCGCTTCGAGCTCGGGGTTCGTCGGCTCCACGAGCACGGCGCCGTCGGGGAGCACGACGACCGGGATCCGGCGCGACCGGCCGATGCGCGCCGCCTCCTCGGCCATCTCGCGGTCGTGCTCGACGTCGATGTAGCGGTAGGCGATGCCGCGCTCGTCGAAGAACCGCTTCGCGCGGCGGCAGTCGCCGCACCAGTCCGCCCCGTACATCGTGATGTCGGCCATCGCATCCATCCTACCCGCGCGGGTGGTGTTCGCTGCGGGTGCCGACGCTCCTACTTGTGCGCCTCTTCCTTCTCCCGGCGGGCCTCCGCGATGACCTTGTCCGCGAGGTGCTGAGGGACCTCCTCGTAGTGGGAGAACTTCATCGTGAAGACCCCGCGCCCCCCGGTGATCGACCGCAGGTCGATCGCGTAGCGCATCATCTCGGCCTTGGGGACCTCGGCTCGGACGACGCTCTTGCCCGTCCCGGTCGGCTCCATCCCAAGCACCCGCCCCCGCTTCGCGTTCAGGTCGCCGATCACGTCGCCGGTGAGGGACTCCGGGACGGTGACCGCGGCCTCGACGATCGGCTCGAGCAGGACGACGCCGCCCTTCTCGAGCGCGTCTTTGATCGCGAGCGACCCCGCGATCTGGAACGCCATGTCGGAGGAGTCGACGGTGTGGTACTTCCCGTCGTAGAGCGTGACGCGGATATCGACGACCTGGTGGCCGGTGAGCCCCGATTCCATCGCCTTGACGATGCCCTTCTCCACGGAGGGGATGAACTGTGTCGGGATCACCCCGCCGACGATCTTGTTCACGAAGTCGAAGCCGCCGCCGCGTTCGAGGGGTTCGACCTCCACGTGCGCGATGCCGTACTGCCCGTGGCCGCCGCTCTGCTTCACGTGCCGGCCGAGGGCCTGCACCTTCTGCCGGAGGGTCTCCTTGTACGGGACCCGGGCGGGGACGGTCCCGACGTCGACGCCGAACTTCCGCCGCATCCGCTCCGTCATCACGTCGAGGTGGGCTTCGCCGAGCCCGGACGCGACGGTCTGGTGCGTCTCGGGGTTCCGCTCCACGAGGAAGGTCGGGTCCTCCTCCTTGAGCCGGGCGAGGGCGGTCGAGAGCTTCTCCTCGTCCCCCTGCGTCTTCGGCTCGATCGCGACGGAGAACAGCGGCTCGGGCCACTCCACCGCGGGGAGCGTGGCCGCTCCGTCCTTCGCCGTCAGGGTGTCTCCGGTGTGCGTGTGGCCGAGCTTGGCGACGGCCCCGATGTCGCCCGCGACCACCTCGGGCACGTTCTCGTGCTCCTTGCCCCGCATCGTGAACAGCTGGGAGACGCGCTCATCCTCGTTCTGCGTGGCGTTGTGGACCGTCGAGTCGGCGCGGAGCCGCCCCGAGTACACGCGGAACAGCGAGATCCTTCCGACGTAGGGATCCGAGATCGTCTTGAAGACGAACCCCGTCAGCGGGCCGTTCGGATCCGGGGCCCGCTCCTGCTCCTCGCCGTCGCGGGTCATGACCTTCACGGGCGTGCGGTCGGTCGGAGCGGGGAACGCCTCTCGCATGAACTCGGCGAGACGGTCGACGCCGACCGCCTTCGACGCGGAGCCGCAGAGGACCGGCGCGAACTTCGCCTGCACGAGCCCGGCCTTGACCCCCGTGACGATCTCCCCAGCGGAGAGCTCGCCCGTCTCGAGGTACTTCTCGAGGAGCGTGTCGTCGGCCTCGGCGACCGCCTCCGCGAGCTTCTCGCGGTAGGGATCCGCCTTCCCCGCGATGTCGTCGGGCCATTCGCCCTCGGCGCCCGCGGGACCGTCCGGGTAGCGGTAGGCCTTCCGGGTGAGCAGGTCCGCGACCCCCTCGAGGTCGTGCTCCTCCCCGATCGGGAACTGGACGGGGGCGACCTGCGTGCCGAAGGCCGTGACGAGCTCGTCGAGCGTCCGCTGGAACGAGGCCCGCTCCCGGTCGAGCTTGTTGATGAAGATCGCGCGTGGGACCCGGGCCTCGGCAGCGAGCTCCCACACCATCTCGTGCTGGACCTCGACGCCGTCGACCGCCGAGACGACGAACAGGCACACGTCGGCGGCGCGGAGCGCGACCTTCACGTCGCCGATGAAGTCGGCGTATCCGGGGGCATCGAGGAGGTTGATCTTCACGCCCTTCCACTCGATCGGGGCGAGGGAGAGCGAGACGCTGATCTGCTTCTTCGTCTCCTCGGGCTCGAAGTCGGAGACGGTGTTGCCGTCCTCGATCCGGCCCATCCGGGTGATCGCGCCGGCGGTGTAGAGCAGAGCCTCGGTCAGGGTCGTCTTGCCGGACCCCCCGTGGCCGACGAGCAGGACGTTGCGGATCGCCGTGGGTTCGTAGGTCTTCATCGTGCTCCTCGGGGTCGCGTACGGCGATTATAGTGAGCGGCCGTTCGGCCCGAGCCCGCCGCCTGTTAGGCTCGGTGGCCGCATGACGGAGCGACTCGACGTCCCGTCCGGCCGCCCGGCGTTCCCGCTCTCCCTCCTGGTCGCGGCCGTCGCGTTCGTGGCCCTGGGGGCGTGGTTCGCCCTCGATGGTCGCGATCCCGCCGCCGGTGTCGCCGTGCTCGTCGGGCTCGCGCTCCTCGTCGGCGGGGGGCGCTCGGCGCGCGCGATGGGCTCACCGGGCGTGATGTTCACCGACTCGGCGGTCGAGCGGATCTGCGACGCGGCCCTGCTCGCGGCGATCGCGTGGTCGAGGCTCGACGTCGCGCCCCGGGTCGCGACGGCGGCCCTGATCGCCCTCGTGACCTCCTACCTCGCGTCCTACCTGCGCGCGAAGTCGACCGGGCTCGGGTTCGCGCGCAGGTAGGACGCGAGGTAGGAGGTCACGAGGG
>DATLGG010000262.1:0-6136 GCA_035540615.1 Actinomycetota bacterium
TCGCGGAGGCCTCCGCGGGGGCCGTCACCGCCCGCGCCTTCGCCCCGCTCGAGCGCGCCTGGCCGGTCGCGCGGAGGATCCTGCAGCCCGGCGGCTCGTTCGTGTACTTCGCCGGCGGGTCGATGGAGGACCCCTTGGCGGAGGCGCGCCGGGTGGCGGGAAGCGAAGCACAGGCTCGACTCCTTGAATCCGCCCCACCGCTCGTTATCATGACCCGTAGGTGAGCGCGGATCCGTCCATCTTCCCTCGACCGGAGGTCGAGGGTTCTCCGGCAGCGCAGGCGCGCGTGCTCGCGGTCGCCAACCAGAAGGGTGGCGTCGGGAAGAGCACGACCGCGGTGAACCTCAGCGCCGCGCTGGCGGAGGTCGGCCGCAGGGTGCTCGTCATCGACCTCGACCCGCAGGGGAACGCCTCCACCGGGCTCGGCATCGAGCTCGAGCGGCGCAGGACGACGACCTACGAGCTGCTCACGACCGACGGGCCCGCCGAGCGTGCGGTCCTCGATACGGAGGTCCCGGGGCTCTGGGCGATCCCGTCGACGATCGATCTCGCCGGCGCCGAGATCGAGCTGGTCAGCCAGTTCTCGCGCGAGCTCCGGCTGCAGCGAGCGCTCCAGCCGCTGATGGGCGCCTACGACTTCATCGTGATGGACTGCCCGCCCTCGCTCGGGCTCCTGACCGTCAACGCGCTCGCCACGGCGGCCGAGGTCATCGTCCCGATCCAGTGCGAGTACTACGCGCTCGAGGGCCTCGGCCAGCTCCTGCGCAACGTCCGCCTGGTGCAGCAGAGCCTCAACCCGGGGTTGAAGCTCTCGGGGATCGTGCTGACGATGTTCGACAGCCGCACGAAGCTGTCGGAGCAGGTCGTGGCGGAGGTGCGACGCTTCTTCGGCAACCGGGTGTATGACACCGTCATCCCGCGAACCGTGCGCCTCTCGGAGGCCCCGGGCTACGGCCAGCCCATCACCGTCTACGATCCGTCGTCGACCGGCGCCCGGGCCTACCGCTCCCTCGCGCGGGAGGTCGCCGAGCGTCCCGTCAGCGACGAGCCGCTCCCCACGGAGGAGCTGCCGGCCGTCATCCTCCCCGAGCCGTCCCCGGAGGCCGGGTCGTGACGCGACAGCGAGGGGGCCTCGGTCGTGGCCTCTCCGCGCTCATCCCCGGCGCCGAGGAGGGCGGACTCCTCGAGATCCCCGTGGGGGCGATCGTGCCCAACCCCCGCCAGCCGCGCGAGCGCTTCGACGAGTCGGCGCTCGAGGGGCTCGCGGCGTCGATCCGCGACGTCGGCGTGCTCCAGCCGATCGCGGTCCGGCGCCTCGACGACGGGGGCTACGAGCTCGTGGCCGGGGAGCGGCGACTGCGGGCGGCGAAGATGGCCGGCCTCGCGACGATCCCTGCGGTCGTGCGTGAGACCGATGACGCGGACCAGCTGCGCGAGGCCCTCATCGAGAACATCCAGCGCGAGAACCTCAACCCGCTCGAGACGGCGGCCGCGTTCCAGGAGCTCCTCGACGACCTCCAGGTGTCCCAGGAAGCGCTCGCGGCGAAGCTGGGATTCTCCCGGGCTCACATCGCGAACACGATCCGTCTGCTCCAGCTCCCGTCCGACGTCCAGCGACTGGTCGCGGAGGGGAAGCTACAGGCGGGGCACGCCCGGGCCCTGCTCGGGCTCGACGACGACGAGGCGCGCACGGCGCTCGCGCTCCGAGCGGTCGCCGAGGAGCTCTCGGTGAGGAACGTCGAGGACCTCGTGCGTGCCTACGCGGCGGGTGGACCCGAGCCCGCGGGTCGGGAGTCCCAGGCCCCGGCGCGCGACCCGCGCGTGGCGGAGGTCGAGGAGATCCTGGCGGACGAGCTCGGGACGAAGGTGCGGGTCCAGATGGGGAAGCGGCGCGGCAGGATCGTCGTTGAGTTCGGCTCCCCGGACGACCTCGATCGGATCGCGACCAGGATCGTCGGCGGGGCGTAGCACGGCCTGCAGGGGTAGGATCGCGCCGTGGAAGAAGCACGCCGTGCCGTCATCTCGATCTCGCTCGGCGTCCTGCTGGGGCTCGTCTTGATCGGGCGATCCCGCCGCGGTCGCTCCTAGTCGGCCCGACCCTCGAAGAAGCGGGCGAGCGCAGCCGTGACGGCGCGCCCGACCTCCTGCCGGAAGGGCGCCTCCTGGATCGCCGCCTCCTCCTTCGGGTTCGTGATGAAGCAGGGCTCGACCTGGACCGCAGGCATGGGTGTCTCGCGCAGCAACGGGTACGCCTTCGGGTGGGTCCGTCCGTCCTGCAGCCCCAAGCGGGAGGTCAGCTCGTCCTGGACCATCTCGGCGAGCGCCCGACCGGGGACCGAGACGTTGCCGAGCCGCCCGAAGTAGTAGCAGGACGCTCCCTCGGCGGAGCCGTCGCGGTGACTGTTGAGGTGGATCGACACGAGCGCGTCGGCACCCGACCGGCGGGCCCGGTCGACCCGCTCCTCGGTGGTGGGGTCGTCCTGGGGGTTCCGGAGCAGGACCGGTGTCGCGCCGCTCGCCCGCACCTGGTCCGCGACCTCCTCGACGAGGGTGAGCGCCGCCTCCGCCTCGGTCAGCCCCGCGGGGCCGCGGGCGCCGGGATCCCCCGGGCCGTGGCCCGCGTCGAGGGCGATGGTGCGTCCGGCGAGCGACCCACGGGAGCGGAGGGTCTCTCCCTCCCGGACGGCGGTGCGGCCGGGGCCGGCGCCCGGGGGGCGCAGCCGGCGAAGGGCCTCGAGCGTCGTGGCCCCGACGATGCCGTCCGGCTCGAGGCCCACGTTCCGCTGGAAGTCGCGCACGGCGCGGTCGGTCTGCTCTCCGAAGATGCCGTCGGCTCGACCCGGGTCGAAGCCGAGGATGTCCAGCCGCTCCTGCAGCGCGCGAACGTCGTCTCCGCGCAGGTTCGGAGCCCGCAGGTAGAGCAGTCGGTCGCCGAGGGAGTAGCTCGCCTCGACCAGCTCCTCCCAGGTGGCGGGACCGACGATCGCATCCACGAGCAGCGATCGTTCCTGCTGGAAGGCGCGGACCGCGCGCTCCGTCGAAGCGCCGAAGTGGCTGGCTTCGAGCTCGCTGGGGTCGATCGTCTGCCCGAGGGCGATCAGGCGCGACTGCACGTCGCGGACCTTCTCGCCGGACTCGCCGGCCCGGATCGCCCTCATCGAGCGGGTCTCCCCCCTGCGCGGGGGCTCCGGCACCGCCGGATCAGGCCACGTGGGGGTCGATGCCCCGCAGGATGTCGTCCTTCGGCCGGGCCCCGATCAGTCGCGCCCGCTCCTCGCCGTCCTTGAACAGGATCAACGTCGGGATGCTCATGACGCCGAAGCGCCGCGCCGTCTCGGGGTTGTCGTCGACGTTCAGCTTCGCGACCTTCATCACGCCGGCCTTCTCGCGGCCGATCTCCTCGACGACCGGGCTCACCATGTGGCACGGGGTGCACCAGTCCGCCCAGAAGTCCACCAGCACCGGCTGATCCGACTTCAGGACCTCGGTCTCGAATCCCGCATCGGTCGCGGTCATCACGTTCTCGCTCATGCGTCCTCCCAGCTCCGGTCGTCGCTCACAACGGGCCTAGACCCCAGGATATTCCCTCGCGTCCGCAGCGTCTCACCTGCGGCGTTCCGCGCCGGGGCCGCGCGGCTGGCTACATGCCCTGGAGCTCGAGCCAGCGCTCCGCGTCCATCGCGGCCTTGCAGCCCATCCCCGCGGCGGTGATCGCCTGGCGGTAGATGTTGTCCACGGCGTCACCCGCGGCGAACACGCCATCGACGCTCGTGTACGTCGTCGGCTCCTTCACCACGAGGTAGCCGTCGGCGTCGGTCTCGAGCTGGTCACGGAAGATCGCCGTGTTCGGGTCGTGTCCGATGGCGACGAACATCCCGGCGACCGGCCGGTCCTCGACGGCGCCCGTCACGACGTTGCGCAGGCGCACCCCGCTCACGGCTCCATCCCCGAGGACCTCGTCGACGACCGTGTCCCACAGGAAGTCGATCTTCTCGTTCGCGAAGGCGCGGTCCTGCATGATCTTCGATGCGCGCAGCTCCTTGCGGCGATGCACGACGGTCACCTTCGTGGCGAACCGCGAGAGGAACAGCGCCTCCTCCATCGCCGAGTCACCACCGCCGACCACCACGAGGTCCCGGTCGCGGAAGAAGAACCCGTCGCAGGTCGCGCAGGTCGAGACGCCGTGCCCGAGGAGCTCCTGCTCGCCGGGGACCCCGAGCATCCGGGCCTTCGCGCCCGTTGCGACGATCACCGACTGCGCCCGGAACTCCTGGTCGCCGGACCAGACGCCGAAGGGCCGCTGCGAGAGATCCACCCTCGTCGCGGCCTGATGGAGCATCTCGGCCTCGAAGCGGGCGGCCTGCTTCTCCATGAGGTCCATGAGCTCGGGGCCCATCACCCCTTCGGGGAACCCGGGGTAGTTCTCGACCTCCGTCGTGAGCATCAGCTGCCCGCCGGATTCGATCCCCTTGAGGACGAGCGGGCGGAGGTTCGCGCGGGCGGCGTAGAGGGCCGCCGTGTAGCCCGCCGGCCCCGATCCGATGATGACGACCTTGCGCGGCTCCACGGATGCCATTCTGCCACAGGGCGTCTCGGACCCCCGTCTAGAGCCGCTCCTGGGAGAAGTGCCGGATCGTGCAGCCGTCGCGTGAGACCACGACGACCTGGAGGCGGTCGAAGGCGGCCTCGGGGGAGGGGCCGAGCAGGAAGGCCGCGAGGTAGGCGGGGCGGCCTTCGAACCTCGCCGCCTCGATCACGAACGGAACGACCGCCCGGTCCGGCGGATCACCCTGGGTAACGCAGGAGAGGGCGCGCTGCGCGTCCGGCTCGAGCGAGCGGAGGTCGTAGGTGCGGTAGAACGCTTCCGCGGACGACGGCAAGCCGGCGTCCATCGCCTCCCGGGCCTCCCGCGCGACCCGGCGGGAGAGGACGACGAGCTGGACGGGGGCGTAGTCCCTCGGGGACTCGCGGTACGAGGGGTACGCGCTCGCGGCGCTCGCCTCGAGGGCGGTTCGCTCCTCCGTCGCATCAGCGGTCTCTCCGCCCTCGGCCTCGCCGAAGCCTCCGCTGCCGTCGGCCGGGGCGGCCGCGTCGCCCGCGCGTTCCGCCGCGTAGGGCTCCACGGCGGCCCGGTCCTGCGGCCCCCGGAGCGCGACGAAGGCAACGGCCACGACGATCGCGGCCGCGGCAGCGCCCGCGAGACGCCAGGCCAGGGCGGGCGGCGGCGCACGGCGGGCGTGCCGCAGGACCCGTTCGGCCGTCCCGAGGGGCGGCTGGGCCTCGGGCAGGTCTCGGAGCGCGGAGGCCGCGCTGGATGCGATCCCCGTCTCGTCCCGGCATGCCGGACACCCGTCGAGGTGACGCTCGACGTGCGAGAGCTCGTCGGCGTGGAGGGTACCGTCGACGTACTCGGCCAGGAGGTGGTGGGGGTGCTCGCTCATCCTCGATCCTCGACGTTGGACGGCGTGGGCGTCCCCGATTGTTCCCCACGGAGCGCCCGGCCGAGCGCGACCCGGCCGCGGTGCAGCCGGGACTTCACGGTGCCGAGCGGTGCCCCGAGCACCTCCGCGATCCGCTCGTAGGGCTCACCCTGGAGGTCATGGAGGACGAGGACCGTTCGGAACTCCTCGGGGATCGCCCCCAGCGCGCGGTGGACGTCGGCGGCCGCGGCCGCCGCCTCGGTCCGGTCGTCCTCCGGCAGGTCGGGGAGCTCTTCGTGGGCCGGCTGCTCGCGCGCGCGTCGCCGGAGCGCGTCGTGGCACACGTTCACCGTCACCCGGTAGAGCCAGGTCGTGAACGCGGCGCGTCCCTCGAACCCCCGGAGCTTCCGCAGGCAGGTCAGGAAGACCTCCTGGACGGCGTCACGCGCATCCTCCGGTCGGCCGAGCATCCGGTAGGCCACGTTGTAGACCTTCGTGGTGTGGCGCTGCACGAGCGTGGCGAAGGCGTCGCGGTCGCCGCCGAGGAACCGTTCGACGAGATCGGCGTCCGATGGATCGTTCATCCGAGCACCTCGACCTCGGCGATCGCGGCGCGGTAGCCGTCATCCGCCTGGGCGAGCTCCGTCACCCACACGAGGAGGTACCGGTACTCGGCCGGACGCAGCGCGAGCTCGGTGCGCCGGCGGGCCGTGAAA
>DATLGG010000263.1:0-3520 GCA_035540615.1 Actinomycetota bacterium
GGGCAGCGGGCCCGCGACACGCCGCGGACCTCGCCCGTCGCGGACGGGTGCTGAACCGGCTGATCTCCCCCGTCCGGAAGGACACGCTGTTCGTGAGCGCCCTCGCGGTCGCCCCGACGCACCGGGGACGGGGATACGGAACGGCGCTCCTGGAGCGCATCATCGCCGGCGCTCAGCACCTCGGCCTGGGCGTCGCCCTCGACGCGGCGATGGAGGACGAGGTCGGCCGCAAGCTGTACGCACGGCTGGGCTTCCGTGAGGTGGACGCGCGCCCGACCACGGACGTGGACCGGGAGCTGATCCCGGTCGACGGCCTCGTTCGGATGGAGCGTCCGGCCGGCGCCTGAGCGACGCCGGCCGGCACACGACTCAGCCCTGCGGAACGCGCAGCAGCGGACCGCCGATCTGACGGATCGCGATCCCGTCGCCGACCTTCGTCGCGGAGGTGGCCGCGTTCGCGTTGTTGCAGGCACCCACGCAGTCATCCGAGGCCGCCGCCCACGCCTCGCCCGCGGGCGAGACCTGGATGTCGAGGAAGTCCCACAGGCCGGCGCACCGCCCGGGACCGCAGCTTCCGCGGTGGATCGGATCGGTCGGCGGGTTCCCCGTCGCGGATAGGAAGACGGGGCGCTCGTCGAGCGCGTTCGTCGAGACGATCACGGTCTGGTCCCACGCCCGGTTCGCGGCCGTGCTCCGGGTCGAGGGGAAGGTGATCGCGATCCTGCCCGCGTCGCCGGCCGCGACCACCGGGAAGTTCGCCTGGATCACGCCCGGCGGCGCGATCATCATCGGCGCTCCCCAGGTCTGGCCGCGGTTCTTCGAGACGGCCAGGTACGGGGTGGGGTTCCCGGACTGGTTGCGGATCCAGACGTAGTAGAGGTTCCCGTCGGCGTCGGCGGCCACCGACGTGTGCGGCGTCGCGCTCGTGAGCGTGCTCACCTGGTGGCGCGTCCACGTGTCGCCGTTGTCCTCGCTCCGCGCGATCCACGGGGTGCCGCAGGTCTGGCTCGTGGGCAGGTAGATCCGCCCGTCCGGATCGGCCTCGAGGTGGCCGCTGAGCCCCCGGCAGCTCGTCTGCAGGTTGAACGGGAAGCCGATCGTCGGGGTCCACGTGAGGCCGCCGTCCAGGCTGCGGCCGCAAGCGTTGTCGACGACGCGGTTGGCGCACCAGTACAGGACGTTCGGGTAGCCCACGGTGGACAGTCCGTTCCGCGGCTTCGCCGACACGATCGTCTGGTGGTCGACCGGAACGTTGCCGCAGGCGATCGGGACGTTGGTCCAGCTCTCGCCCTTGTCGTCGGAGAAGCTCAGCCAGTTGCAGGCGCTCAGCAGATCGAACGTGAAGACCCGGCCGGTGTCGGTGTCGACCCAGATCATCGGGTCGGCGTTGCCGGGTGGAAGGTTCTCCCCGGCAACGGGGACCTTCGGATGGATCGAGGTCCAGGTCTTCCCACCGTCGGTCGACCGGCGAGCATCGGTCTTCGCGACCCCCCACACGACGTCGGTGTTGACGACCAAGGTGGACCCGGCCATGTAGGCCGTGCCGTCCTTGGCGACGCCGATCGTCGGCTCGGCTGCCGTCTGGCCGATCCGTGCGGCCTGCAGGGTCAGCTTCTGGCCACGCCAGCAGTCGGGCGGGTCCGTCTCGTCGTCCTTGCAGTCCGGGATCGGGGTGCTCGGGATCGACCCTCCGCCGGCTGCTTGCCCGGCGTAGTACACCTGCTGGAGGGAGCCCGCGACCGGATCGCCGGAGAGCTCGGCGGTGGCGGGAGGAGCGGCGAGCGCAGCGAGGACCAGGGTCAGGGCCGCGCCGGTCGCGACGAACCACGACCTGCGGAAGGATGCGGCGAGCATGTCCGTCCTTTCTGTCGGTGAACGTTCCCTGGTTGGTTCGACGGAGGACGCCCCGGCTCCTGCCGATCAGAGGCACTTTCTGGACGGGTTAGGCGAAGACGCGGAGCGTGCGCAGGACGGTCTGTGCCACCTCGAGGTCTCCGCCGACGTTCAGGATCCCGTCGTAGAGGCAGACCTCGAGATCCACGCGGTTCGCCGCGACCATCGCGAAGGCGTCGGCGCGCCCGGTGATCCAGGCGTCAGGCGGGCGTCCGTCCTCCGGCACGTGTCCCCGCTCGAGACCCTGGTGCCACTCCCCGCCACCGGCGGCGGTGAGGTCGATCCGGACCGTCCGGCCGGGGAAGGAGACGCCGGCGACCTCGAGCGCGTACGGGATCATGCGGACGGCGAGGTCGTTCGTGACGAAGATGGGCGGGTGTTGGACGCGCGGCGGGAGACGGCCCCCGGTGCGGAAGTCCTCCCCGTGGATCCACCATTCCGCGACGCGCGACTGCACGAGGTAGCCGACCTTGATGTCCCCAGCGAGCCAGGTGACGACCTTCGCGTTCCAATCGTCGTCGCTCAGCTGAGAGGCGCGGGACAGCAGCAGGTCCGCGGCGCGCCCCCAGTCGAGGGCGAGGGTGAGGTGGCCCTGGTCGGCCCGCCGTTCGACCGCCCAGCGGTTGAACCCCTCGGCCGAGAACGGCTCGCCCTTGGGGAGGGACTTCCCGTACTCCTCGAGCTCGGTGGCCTCCTCGTCCCCGACGAGCGCGGCTGCCGAGACCTCGTTCGCGGCCAGGTGCGCCAGGATGTCGCGGAGACGCTCCCACGCCTCCGCGGGGGAGGTCGACTCCCAGTACTCCGGCGGCGTGTACTGGATCGTCCGCCCGAGCGCCTCGCGTTCCCCGCGCGCGACGCCCAGCAGCCACTTCCGGTCCAGGGTCATGTCTCGCGGCATCATACCGGTCGGTCGCGCCGGTAGGGTGGTCGTGATGCGGATCCTCGTCGCGCCGGACAAGTTCAAGGGGACGCTCGCGGGCGAGGAGGTCGCGGACGCGATCGCCCGGGGGTGGTCGCGCCGGCGACCGCGGGACGCGATCGAGCGGGTCCCCGTGGCCGACGGCGGCGACGGCACGCTGGAGGCGCTCGTGTCAGCCCTCGGAGGTGTCTGGCGCAGCGCCCGCGTGAGCGGGCCGCTCGGCGACGAGGTCGAGGCCGAGTATGCGGTCGCGGAGACGAGCGGCCGGCGGGTCGCCGTCGTGGAGATGGCTCGCGCATCCGGGCTCGCGCTCGTGGCGGATCGGCAGGACCCCCTTGGCGCCAGCACCCGCGGAACGGGCGAGCTGATCCGCGAGGCGCTGCGCGAGCGACCCGACGTGCTCCTCGTCTGCATCGGGGGCAGCGCGACGACCGACGGGGGAGCGGGCATGGCGCAGGCGCTCGGCGTGCGCCTGGTCGATGACCGGGGCGACGACCTCCCCCCGGGTGGAGCGGCGCTCGAGCGGCTGGCGAAGATCGACCCGTCCGGCCTCGAGCCGGCCCTCGCCGGTGTCGAGATCGTCGTCGCGTCCGACGTGGACAACCCGCTGACCGGCCCGCAGGGGGCCGCCGCCGTCTACGGGCTGCAGAAGGGGTGCGGGCCGGAGGAGATCAGGAGGCTGGACGCGGCGCTGGAGCGCTTCCAGGA
>DATLGG010000264.1:0-5448 GCA_035540615.1 Actinomycetota bacterium
GTCTCCCGAGCCGCCGAGCGCGGGTGAGCGGCCGAACGTGTAGGGAGCCACCCGGTAGATCTCGTCCATGTCGGCCGACGAGGTGTTCATGTCCGGGCCGGACCAGTAGCTGCCCTTGAGCGAGCCGACCATCATCCCGAACCGGCGAACGATCTCGGCGCGTCGCTCGCTTCCCGGGGGCGGAACCTCCGAGACGGCGATCACGCTCTTGCCCCCGCCCATGGGCAGACCGCCGACGGCGTTCTTCAGCGTCATCCCGCCCGCGAGGCGCATGCAATCCCGCAGGGCGTCGTCCGTGGACTCGTAGGTCTTCATGCGACATCCGCCTGCCGCCGGGCCCAGGAGGGTCGAGTGGATGCAGATGAACATCCACGTGTCGGTGGGGGCGTCGTAGTGGACGAGCGTCTCCTCGCCGTCCCACCCGCGGATCAGATCCTCGAACACCCCTCACCTCCCGTCGGTCGCGTCGAGATAGTAGCCGCGGGCCGGAGGCCTCGTCTGCTCGCCACACACCGCCCGCAACCGAGGGTCTTCGCCCGGACGTGTTCATCCTCGGCGCGAGAGGGAAAGCAAGGTCCGAGGAGGTGACGTCGATGACGACGAACGTGCAGGTCTACCCGAACCCGGACGACACGCAGTGGGGCGTCAGGGTCGTGGGCGACGACGAGACCGAGCCGCAACTGTTCTCCAGCCGGGAGGAGGCCGAAGAGGTCGCGAGGCGCCTCGCCGAGGAGCGTGGCGGCCGCCTCGTCCTCCACGACGAAGCCGGCATGACCGAGAAGAAGGAAGACGCTGGTTGAGCTGGACCGGCTCCTCGACGGAGCGGGCGTTCGACGCGCCGAAGGACCGAGTCTTCCAGGCAGCGCTGAACGCCGCGGCGAAGGTGAGGATGAAGGTGAAGGAGGCCGACCCCGAGGCGGGGCGCCTCCTGCTCCGAAGCGGGATGTCGATGACATCGTGGGGCGAGAACCTGGTCCTTCAGCTCACCGAGACCGACGGCAGGACGACGGTCTCCCTCGACTCCAAGCTCCTCGTGTCGACGAACATCTTCGCCAAGGGCAAGCACCAGAGGAACTTCGATCGCCTGCTCGGTGCGATCGCGGAGGACCTGGGCGTACCGACCTGATCCCAGGTCGCCGCGGTGAGCGGTCCGTGGGGTAGGAACCGGGCGTGCAGACGTTCTTGCCCTACCCCGACTTCGCCGAGACGGCGCGGGTGCTCGACCGCGCGAGGCTCGGGAAGCAGCGCGTGGAGGCTCTGCAGATCCTCCGCGCGATCCACATCCCCACGTACGGGTGGCAGCACCACCCCGCGGTGCGCATGTGGCGCGGCTACGAGGACGCGCTCGTGTGCTACGGCGTGACGATCTGTGACGAGTGGATCGCGCAGGGACGCCCCGACACCGTGCGGCCCCAGATCCTCGAGCACGCCCACCGCGGGACGGCACGGACCCAGGACGAGCTCCGGGCCGCCGGCGCGCTGCCGCCGTGGCTGGGCGACGAGGCGTTCCACCGAGCCCACCGGTCGGCCCTGCTGCGGAAGGATCCGGAGCACTACCGGGAGATCTTCGGGGACGTGCCGGATGACCTGCCCTACGTCTGGCCGGTGCCGAAGGGCGGCTGACACCGGGGACAGGCGTACGAGGTCCGTCCGCCGACCTCCTCCACCTCGACCGGCGTGCCGCACCGACGGCAACGCTCCTGCTTGTAGACGAACCGCGTCTCGACATCGGGCACCTCGGGATCGGTGATGATCGTCCTGATGCGCCCGAGCTCCTCGGATCGGCGCATCAACGCCACCAGCTCGTCCCAGAGCCTCGCGAGATCGCCCGGTGCGAGAAGGTTCGCGGGGGTGCTCGGATGGATGCGCGCGATGGAGAGGGCCTCAGCGCGCAGCACGTTGCCCACACCCGACACGACGGATTGGTCGAGCAGCACCGCGCCGATGGGCCGAGCGGATCGGGGGAGCGCCTCCAGCACGTCATCGCGGCGCGTCTCCGGACGGAGCGGATCGGGCCCGAGCCGGGAGACGACCGCGTCGCGGGTCGTCTCGGTTCCGAGCTCGCAGATGCGTGGCGCGATGAGGTCGATCGTTGCGCGGTCGCCCGCGATGCGCAGCCGAACGCCGCCTCGGGGCGGTGGCGCCGGCGTTGGGAACGCCAGGAACAGCCCCTGCTTCCCGAGGTGCACGTGCACGACGTCGTTCCCCCAGCGATAGAAGAGGTGCTTGCCGAAGGCCTCGACCTCGTCCAGCGAGCGTCCGTCGAGCGTCGCGGCTTCGCGAGCGAACCGTCCCTGCGGCGACGACACCGCGGTGGGCGCGCCGGCCAGATCGCGGGCGTGCGTTCCAGCCAGGTGGTGGATCAGGTGACCTTCGGGCACCGGGGCCCCTCCAGCGTCGGAGCGGTCATCCGACGGGGATCTCGGGGAGCGTCTGTGTCCGCCGTCGTTCCTTCATCCACGCCTTCACGGCGGGGGTGGAGAGCAGATCCGGAGCCGTGCGGATCGTGAAGTCCCGCGGGTCGATCCGGTCGATGTCCTCCCAGAGCACCGGGAAGGAGACGGGCGCGCCGCGCCGCGCGCGCGGTGAGAACGTCGCCACGGTCGTCGCCCCGGGGCCGTTGCGGCCGATGTCGATCAGGAGTCGCCCGCGACGCTCCTTCTTCAGGAACGCGAAGGTCATCGGGATCGAGGATCGCTCGATCGCGAGGCGCCCGATCCCTTCGGCGGCCGCATGCGTCTGCTCGAACGTCGCGCCCTCGATGGGAACGAAGATGTGGAGCCCCTTGCCGCCCGAGGTCTTCACCACGGAGCGAAGGTTCAGGTCATCCAGGACCTCTCGGAACGCGCTCGCAGCGGCGATGGCCTTCGCGAATCCGCGCTCCGGCGGGTCGAGGTCGAACACGAGGGCGTCGGGATGCCGGGGGCTCTCGACGGAGGCGAGCGACGGATGCAGCTCGAGCGCCGCCTGGTTCCCGAGCCACACCAGCGTCTCGGGTCGGTTGCACAGGAGGAAGCGAACCTCCTTGCGGCGGGAAGCCGGCGCGGGCAGCAGCACCGTCTCGACCCACGGGGGGGTGGAGTCAGGAGCCTGCTTCTGGAAGAACCGGAAGCCGTCGATGCCGTCGGGGGCGCGGACCACGGTGAGCGGCCTCCCGCGCAGCTCCTCGACGAGGAGGTTCGACACCGCTTCGTAGTACGAGATCAGGTCGTGCTTCGTGACCCGGTCCTTGGGCCACATGAGCTTGTCCGGATTCGTCCGCCGGACCTCGGGGACGCTCGCCATCGTCGACACCGTAGGTGCCTACCCCGTCAGCAAGCGTGGCAAGCCGGCGGCACGATGACCTGCGCCGATACAGAGCCGGAGGTGGGATTCGAACCCACGACCCCACGATTACGAATCGTGTGCTCTGCCGAACTGAGCTACTCCGGCGGCTGGCCAGATGATAGCGCGGGGGGCAGCCCACGGGAGGTCGCCGATGCGACCGTCGATCCCCCCGTATCCCCTGAAAACCCCTTGACGGACCCGTCCCGCGAAGCCATGATTCGCCCGGGCTTGCCTCGATTCGCCCGCAAGCGCTTGCTCAACGGAGGGAGGGAAGGAGGGAACCAGATCTCGCGCGCCTAGAAGGCTGCCCAGGACCCGTACGTCCAACGCGATCTTCGATCCGAAGGGAGTCATGTGATGAGAACGAAGAAGCTCCTCGTGCCGCTCGCCGCGGCGACGCTCCTGCTGTCCGGCTGCGTCTGGCAGCTCGCCGGGGTCAGCTACAGCGCCTACACGATCGATGAAGGCGACAGCACCAAGGCTGTGCTGAGGGTTCGGCCGTCGGACACGAGCGCGCAGCGGATGTATGTCTTCGTCATGACCGGCGTCGCCAACGTCGGGAGCGACTCGAACACCGACAACGACTACCTCGGCATCGGCAAGCACACGTGGGACACCGGAGGCGCGTACAACGGACCGAAGGCGATGGTCGAGGACACGGGTCTGCGGGACTTCGTCCTCGCGAACGATCTGTGCTCCACGGACGGCTTCAACGCCTCGGACCTGTCCGGGTTGGCCTGGGAGCTTCACCGGACGACGGGTCAGATCAACGATGCCGGTCGCACCGCGCTGGCCAAGATCTCGGCCTCCCTTCGCGCCCGCAGCAGCGCCGGTGGCAGCATGACGCACCAGGTGGTGCACGCCGTCGGCGTCTGGATCGACAACGAGAACAGCGGACAGGGTGACGGATCCTTCACGAACGACTCCCCGATGTGCACCAGCGGGTCGTTCACGTTCCTCCGCGTCAGGCCGTAGTTCCGGAGACCACGCGGTTCACTGAGCGGCCGGCCTTCGGGCCGGCCGCTCCCCTTTGACCGGGTCGTCAGGTTAGGCTCGTTCTGGTCTGGGTACAACCCGGCAGTGACCCCTGCTGACCAAGCGTCCCCTTCATCGACCTTCGACATCGTCTGCTTCTCGCATCTGCGGTGGCGGTTCGTGTTCCAGCGTCCGCAGCACCTACTGAGTAGGTGGGCGCGGGAGCATCGCGTCTTCTACGTCGAGGAGCCGGTCGAGCACGACGGGCCGACCTTCCTCGAGATCACCGAGGTCCAGGAACGCGTGTGGGTGGTCGTCCCGTTCCTTCCCCGCGGGACGACCCCCGAGGAGGCGGAGCGGACGCAGCGCGGGCTCGTCGAGCACCTCATCCGGGACCGGAAGATCGGTCGCTACGTCCTGTGGTTCTACTCGCCCGCCGCGGTGCCGCTCGCGCGGAACCTCGAGCCGCTGGCGACCGTGTACGACTGCATGGACGAGCTCTCCGCGTTCGAGGAAGCGGCGCGGGACGTGGCGGAGCGTGAGGGTGAGCTCTTCGACAGCGCCGACCTCGTGTTCACCGGTGGCCAGAGCCTGTTCGAGGCCAAGCGCGAACGGCACCGGCACGTGCACCTGTTCCCGAGCAGCGTCGATGTCCCTCACTTCGCGTCGGCGCGCACGCAGGCCCGCGACCCCGAGGATCAAGCCGGCATCGGGCGGCCACGTCTCGGCTTCTTCGGTGTGATCGACGAGCGCCTCGACCGGGACCTCCTCGCCGGGATCGCGCGGCTGCGGCCCGATTGGCAGATCGTGATGGTCGGCCCGGTCGTGAAGATCCCACCGGAGGCGCTGCCGACGGCCCCCAACATCCACTACCTCGGCGCGAAGCCGTACGAGGAGCTTCCCGCGTACGTGGGCGGGTGGGACCTCGCGATCCTGCCGTTCGCGCGCAACGCGGCCACCCGGTTCATCAGTCCGACGAAGACCCCCGAGTACCTCGCCGCGGGGCGGCCGGTCGTCTCCACCTCGATCACCGACGTCGTCCGGCCGTACCGGGACCTCGGGCTCGTCCGCATCGCCGACGATCCCGAAGGCTTCGTCGCGGCGGCCGAAACCGCGATGGCCGAGGACGAAGGCGAGCGGCTGGGC
>DATLGG010000265.1:0-7925 GCA_035540615.1 Actinomycetota bacterium
GTCGCAGTGGAAGTAGTAGCTGCCGGCCTCGTCGACCGCCGGAACGTCGTACGTCACGGTCTGCGGACCCGCGAAGGGGTCCTCCCGGAAGATCGGCTCCGACAGGGTGTCGTCGGTGTAGATCGCGACGTTGTGCAGGGCCGTGTCGAGGTTCTCGAACTCGATCGTCACGCCCTCCCCCACCGGCGCGGCGAGGCAGTCCTTGTCGAAGGCGATGTTCTCGGCCACGATCTGGAGCTCGGTCCCCTCGGGCTGGCAGGCCGGGGCGGTCGTCGGCTCCTCCGTCGGCTCGCCGGTCGGCTCCGGGCCGGCTGGCGGGGCGGCGAGGAACGGCTCGTCGCCGCCGCGGGTGCCGAGCTTGACCGCGCTCATCTGCGGGTCGCCCCACGCGAGGTGCACCGCGCCCTCGCCGCCGGACGCGACGCTCGGGGATCCGCCGCCGGCGAACTGCGGGAACCGGTCGGCCGCGAACGAACCTTGCTCGTTCGAGGCGTAGACGACCCCCTGGTCGTCGCTCCAGGCGACGTGGTGGATGCCCTCGCCGTCCACCGCGATGCCCGTGCCGCCGGTCGCCGCCTCGCCCACGTCGGTCGTCTCCCAGTCACCGCCCCCGATGCTGTGCGAGTGCCGCACCGCCCCCTGCGCGTCGCGGTAGGCGAGATGCGGATTGCCGTCACCGTCGAGCGACATCGAGACGCCGATCCCCCCGTCGTCGACGCCCTCAGACTCCCAGACCTCGCCGTTGCGGCGGGTGAGCAGCGTCCGGCCCTCGCTGCCGTACGCGACGAGCGTCCCCTGTGCGCCCGAGCCGACCGCCGTCGTCCCGCCCTCCGGGGGCGAGGCCTCGGCAACCGTCTCGACCGACCACGCGGAGCCGTCGGAGGTGGCGAGCCGCACCGTCTGCGTCTCCCCTTGCGCCGGCTCCTCGTAGAACGTCACGAGCGGCGTCTCCCCCTCCAGGGCGATCGAGACACCGGAGACCGTGCCGTCGTGCACGACCGCCGGCTCGGAGAACGACCCGCCGGCGTTCGATGAGTAGCGGACCCCGGCGCCGCCCTCGGTCCAGGCGACGTGGTGCGTCCCGTCCTCCCCGACGGCGATCGCGACCGTGTCCTCCGCGGTCACGCCCGTCTCCTCGGCCACGGGGCTGTGGGTCCAGACGCCGTCGACGACGTGCGCGTGGAGGACCGCAGGGGGGGTCGGGCCCCCGGGATCCGGGGCCGCCGCCGGCTCCCCCTCCTCGGCCTCGGGCTCGAGGGCGATGTACGCGAGGTGCGGGTTGCCCTCGGCGTCGGTCGTCAGGCTCACACCCGCGTGACCGATCCCGGGGCCGGCGTCGGCGACCTGCACGACGAAGGCGTTGGCCGGGACCTCGCCTTCCTGCACCGCGACGCCGCCCTCGCCGCACGCGGTCGCGAGCAGCGCCAGGAGCGCGAACGGGATCAGCTTCCTCGACACGACGCCCCGTGTTCTATCACGCGAGGGCAGCCACCCTCCAACTCAGGCGCCGGCCGCGGCCTGCGCCGAGGCGAGGATCGGCCGGAGGAACCGGCCGGTGTGCGAGTCCGGGTTCCGGGCGATCTCCTCCGGCGGCCCGGCGGCCACGAGGCGCCCCCCTCCGTCGCCACCCTCCGGCCCGAGGTCCACGATCCAGTCGGCGGTCTTGATCACGTCCAGGTTGTGCTCGATCACGACGACGGTGTTCCCCGCGTCGACGAGGCGCTCCAGCACGCCGAGCAGCTTGCGGACGTCCTCGAAGTGCAGGCCGGTCGTCGGCTCGTCGAGGATGTAGACCGTGCGTCCCGTCGAGCGCCGCGAGAGCTCCGAGGCCAGCTTCACGCGCTGGGCCTCCCCGCCCGACAGCGTGGGCGCCGGCTGCCCGAGCTTCACGTAGCCGAGCCCGACGTCGGCGAGCGTCTGCATGTGCCGGGCGATCACCGGGATGTTCCGGAAGAACGCGAGCGCCTCCTCGACGCTCATCCCCAGGACGTCGGCGATCGTCCGGCCCTTGTACCGCACGGCCAGCGTCTCCTTGTTGTAGCGACGCCCCTTGCAGACCTCGCAGGTCACGTAGACGTCGGGGAGGAAGTGCATCTCGATCTTGATCTGGCCGTCGCCGGCGCAGGCCTCGCACCGGCCGCCGCGGACGTTGAACGAGAAGCGTCCCGGCTTGTAGCCGCGCACGCGCGCCTCCGGCGTCTGCGAGAACAGCCGCCGGATGTGGTCGAAGACGCCCGTGTAGGTGGCCGGGTTCGAGCGTGGCGTGCGTCCGATCGGCGACTGGTCGACGACGACGAGCTTGTCGAGCTGCTCCCAGCCGACGAGGCGACGGTGCTTCCCGGGGACGACCCGTGACCGCGAGAGCTTGGAATGGAGGGCTCGCGAAAGCACGTCCTGGACGAGGGTCGACTTCCCGGAGCCGGAGACGCCCGTGACGCAGACGAAGGTCCCGAGCGGGAGGGCGACGTCGATCTTCTTCAGGTTGTGCTCGGCCGCGCCCTTGATCTCCAGCCATCGGCCGTCGGGGCGACGGCGGCGGACCGGCGTCGGGATCTCGCGCCGTCCCGACAGGTACGCGCCGGTGAGCGACGCCTCCTCGCGCTCGATGCCCTCGACCGGGCCCGAGTACACGATCCGTCCGCCGGCCTCGCCCGCGCCCGGGCCGATGTCGACGATCCAGTCGGCGACCCTGATCGTCGCCTCGTCGTGCTCGACGACGATCAGCGTGTTGCCGAGGTCGCGCAGGCGCACGAGCGTGTCGATCAGCCGCTGGTTGTCGCGCTGGTGCAGCCCGATCGACGGCTCGTCGAGGATGTAGAGGACCCCGACGAGCCCGGAGCCGATCTGCGTGGCGAGCCGGATCCGCTGCGCCTCCCCGCCGGCGAGGGTCCCGGCGCCGCGGTCGAGCGTCAGGTAGTCGAGGCCGACGTCGAGGAGGAAGCCGAGCCGGGCGCGGATCTCCTTCAGCAGGCGCTCCGCGATCAGCCGCTCCCGCTCGGAGAGCTCCGCCTCGAGATCCTCGAGGAAGGCGACGGTCGCCCCGACCGAGGTCCCCGTGAGCTCCGCGATGTTCCGGCCGCCGATCGTGACGGCCAACGACTCCGGCCGCAGGCGCATGCCCTTGCACGCGCGGCACGGGACCTCCCGCATGTACTGCTCGATCCGCGAGCGCGCGAACTCGGAGTCGGTCTCCTCGTGCCGCCGCTCCTGGTTCGCGATCACACCCTCGTACGTCGTCCAGTACGCGCGCGTGCGCCCGTAGCGGTTGCGGTACCGGACGTGGATCTCGTCGTCGGAGCCGTAGAGGATCAGGTCGCGCACGTCCTTCGGCAGGTCTCGCCACGGCGTGTCCATCGAGAAGCCGTACGTCTTCGCGAGCGAGGAGAGCACGCGCGGCCAGTACTCGAGCCGCGAGCCGGCCCACGGCGCGATCGCCCCCTCGTTCAGCGATCGGTCGGGGTCGGGCACGACGAGCTCCGGGTCCACCTCGAGCCTCGTGCCCAGCCCGTCGCAGGTCGTGCACGCCCCGTACGGCGAGTTGAACGAGAAGTTCCGCGGCGCGAGCTCCTCGAAGGAGAGGCCGTCGTACGTGCAGGCCAGCGCCTCCGAGAAGGTGATCGTCTCCTCCCCCGCGTCGGTCTGGATGCTGATCGCCGCGATCCCCTCCGAGAGCTCCAACGCCGTCTCGATCGAGTCCGCGACGCGGCGGCGGATGTCGGGCTTCGCCACGAGGCGGTCGACGACGACGTCGATGTCGTGCTTGTAGTAGCGGTCGAGGCGGATCTTCTCCGAGAGGTCGCGCACTTCGCCGTCGATCCGCGCGCGCGAGAACCCCCGCTTCGCCAGATCGCCGAGGAGCTTCTCGTACTCCCCCTTCCGGCCGCGGACGATCGGCGCGAGGACGAGGAATCGTGTTTCCTCGGGGAGGTCGAGCACCTGGTCGACGATCTGGTCGGGGGTCTGGCGACCGATCTCCCGGCCGCACTTCGGGCAGTGCGGGATTCCGATCCGCGCGTAGAGGACGCGGAGGTAGTCGTAGACCTCGGTGATCGTTCCGACGGTCGACCGCGGGTTCCGCGAGGTCGACTTCTGGTCGATCGAGATCGCGGGCGAGAGCCCCTCGATGAAGTCGACGTCCGGTTTCTCCATCTGGCCGAGGAACTGCCGGGCGTAGGCGGACAGCGACTCCACGTATCGCCGCTGCCCCTCGGCGTAGACCGTGTCGAACGCGAGCGAGGACTTCCCGGAGCCGGACAGGCCCGTGAACACGATCAGGCGGTCCCGGGGAAGCTCGAGGTGGACGTCCTTGAGGTTGTGCTCACGGGCGCCGTGGATGACGATCCGATCGGTGCCCACGAGAGGCATCGTACCAGGGGGTGTGGCTTCCTCAGCGCGACCGGGCGAGGGCGACCCGGGCGGTCGAAGCCGCCAGCGAGGTCAGGGCGATGAAGCCCAGGGCGATGGACGGCTGGGCCAACATCGCGAGGATCGCGACCCCCAGGAGGCGGGCGTCGCGGCCGCTCAGGAGGGGGTCGAGGAGGCGCTCGGACGGCGCGCGCAAACCCTGCGCCGCGATGCGGTCCTTCATCGCCATCGAGAGCATCGCGCCGGCGGTGGCCGCGACGGCGAGCGCCACGACCGCGGTGGGGTCCCCGCCGCGGTCCAGCGCCCAGACCGCGAGCCCGAGCACGACGGCGGCATCGGAGAGCCGGTCGAGGTAGCCGTCGAGGACGGCGCCTCCGGGGCCGTCCCGCAGGGTCAGCCTCGCCACCTCGCCATCGACGCCGTCGAGCACCGAGCCGGCCTGGATCAGGATCCCGCCGAGGATGCCCAGCCCCGAGGCGACGAGGCTCGCGCCCGCGACCACCACGGCGAACGAGAGCCACGACAGCAGGGCCGGGGGCGGCCGGAGCGGCGCGATCGCCCACGAGAGCCGGGTCGACAGGGGACGGTTGAGCGTCCGAGACACGAGGCCGTCGCCACGACGCCGAAGGGACCCCCACAGGAGCCGGCGTGCGGCGGCGAGGTCCTCCTCGGTGTCGACGTCCCACCACCACGCCCGCCGCGGGAGCGAGACCGCGCGCAGGGACGGCAAGAGGCTGAGCGCGCCCGCGAGCGTCGCGTCGCCGGCCCGGCGAGCACGACGAACGGCGGCGAAGACCTCGCCGTCGAGGACGAACGCCCCGCAGTCGACGGCCCCTGATGCCACCTCCTTGCCGAGGCGGACGACGTGCCCCTGCTGATCGATCTCGGCGCGTGTCCCCTCGGCCCAGACCTCGGGGCTGGGCGCGGGGTCGACCAGCACGGACCGCTCACCGCGGTCCAGCAGCGCTTCGAGCGCCCCCGCGGAGAAGACGTGGTCGGCGGTCACGAGCAGGAAGGACTCCGCCCCCGCCACCGCCGACTCCGCCGCGGCGAGCGAGGCGGCGTTCCCTTCCTCCCAGTCCTCAGCCAGGATCACCTGCACCGCCGGGGAGGCTCGGCGCGCGACCGCCGCGACGGGCCCGGCGTGATACCCGACGACGACGATGATCCGCTCGACCCCGAGCCTCGCGAGCGTCCGGATCGCCCGCTCGACGAGGGCCATCCCACCGAGCCGGATCAGCGCCTTCGATCCCCCCCCGGTGAGCCCCGCGAGGCGCTCCGAGCGTCCGGCGGCGAGGATCACCCCCGCACGGGGACGCGGGAGGTGCGGCCCGGCGGCGATCAACGTCGGATCGTGGCGCTCGCGGGGGCGGGCTGGTTCGGCCATGGGAGGATGCTACCGGAGCGAGCGACCGGGAACCGGGTCAGCGGTCGAGCCGCCGGATGCGGCCGCTCCGCACGACCAGGGGTGGGTCCCGCAGCGCCGCCGGATCGTCGAGCGGGTCGGCCCGCAGACCGATCAGGTCGCCCCGACCGTCGTCCACGAGCTCGTGGGCGGTCATCGCGAGCAGGACCTCCTCGTTCGACAGGCCGCAGGCCGCCAGGTGCCGCGCCTCCTGGGCGTGGAGGCCCGGAGGGATCGGTCCGTTGCCGAGGTCCGTCCCGTAGAGGATCCGTCCGCCCGCCGCGCGGAAGCGCCGGAGGTTGTCCTGCGCGACCTCGAGCTCCGGCGTCGACCGGCCGTACGAGTGGATGTCGAGCGTGCCCACGATCGTGGTCGAGCGCGCGAGCCCGGCGATCATCGCCTCCGACAGCCGCTCGGTCCACGGGGCGTGCGCCAGTTCGTCCACGCCGGCCCCGAGCGCCCGCTCCGTCTGCCCTGCCCCCTGGACGTGGCAGGTCACGCGCCGGGCGAGCCGGTGCGCCGTGTCGACGATCGCGACGAGCTCGTCGTCGGTGAGCGTCGGGCCCGCCTCCGCGTTCAGGGTCACCTTGATCGCCGCGGGGTCCTGCGCGACGACCCGCTCGACCGCGGCCACCGCCTCCTCCGTCCCCTCGACCTCGAGCGCCGTCCCGGCGGGCGCCCAGGAGGCGCGGCTGGGGTAGCCCCCGCGACCGGTGATCATCGGCCCACACGCCGCGACCGCCGGCCCCTCGAAGCCGGGCCCGCTCGCGGCGTCGACGAGCGGGAAGATGTCTTCGGGCGGCCAGCCGAGGTCCCGGACCGCGGTCACCCCCCCGCGCAGCACGGCGCGAGGGTCGGAGAGGCCGAGGTGGACGTGGTGGTCGACGGGCCCCGGCATGAGGAACCAGTCCCCCTCGACCTCCTGGTCCGCAGCGCCGGCGTGACGAGCGGGGCCGACCCAGCGGATCCGGCCGCCGTCCAGCACGACCGCCGGGTCGTCGAGGACCCTCCCGCGGCCGAGCCACGCACGCCGGGCCTGGATCAGCAGCGTCCCCACCCGCGAACCCTACCGCCAGGAACGGCGAAGGGCGGGGGCCGCGCCCCCGCCCTTCCTCCGTGGATCCCCTCGATGCCTACAGCGAGAAGAGCTGCGTCTGCGGGTTGAGGTGGTCCAACCGGATCTCGCTCGCCAGCCGGCGATCGCTCGCGCGGAAGACGTTGAGACCGGACTGGATCTCGGACTCGTACAGGAACCCGTTGTACCAGTACGTCGACCACGCCCCGCCGAGGTTGCTCGGGGTGATCGGGTCGGGGTCGGAGTACGCGACCGTCACCGGGCTGGCCGGGTTCGTGAAGTCCGTGATCCACGTGCCCGCCTGGTAGTTGCCGCTGACCGCGACGTACCGGCCGCTGCGGAGCGGGACCATGTTGTAGTTGTGGACCGTGCAGTTCTCGCCGGCGCCGTCCTGTCCGCGCGGCAGCACCCACTGGCCCAGCTTCGCGCCCGTGTCGGCGTCGTAGAAGAACATGCTCTTCTTGATCGCCGGGTCGGTCGACTGGCACTCAGGCTCGGAGCCGCCGCCGGGCTCCCAGCCGAGGACGAGGACCTCGCCGTCCCAGGTGAAGGCTGCGGAGTGCCACCGGCCGCCGACGCCCACCCTGTTGCCGGCGCCGTCCACCTCCTCGACGTTGTAGAGCCACCGCGGGCTCGTGAGGGTTCCGCCGCGCGGCCCCCCGATCGAGAAGACGTTGGCCGCGTGGCCGCTCGCGCAGGCGAGGAGGTTCACCTCGCCGAGGATGACGCCCGCGTCGTGGCAGCCGTTGTTGCTGCCGCGGCTGCCGGGCATCAACGGGACGTAGCCGATGTGGCTCGCCGCGGCCGGGTTGCCGAGCGGGATCTCGAGCACGTTGATCGTGTTGCAGATCGGCTTGTTCGACGGACCCGAGGAGTTGTTGCTGTAGACGATGACGCGGTCGTTCGCCTGATCAGGGACGCCCGTCAGCGTGTGCGAGCCGCAGCCATCGGCCGTCCCGCGGTGGGAGGCGCCGACCTCGCTGAACTCGACCGCGCCGATCAGTGCCGGGTCCGCGGGGTCGGAGATGTCGAACACGTGCACGCCCTCGAACCCGGCCGGCACCGGCTCGCCGTCGCAGA
>DATLGG010000266.1:0-2632 GCA_035540615.1 Actinomycetota bacterium
GTACTGACCCTGGTCGCTCACGTGGCCGCTGAGCATCACATCTTCCTCGCTCGCCCGGTGAGGGCAGGTCCAAGGCCAGATGTGGGTGCATTCCTCCGTCTCCCGCGGAGGATCCGTGACGATGACGGGACTGCCCCGGAAGGTGATCTCGTTGGAGGTCACCACAGCGTTCCGAGTGATCTCACCGCCGGCTCCGCGGAACGAGGCCGTGCGAGGGCGTCCGGGTGCCTTCAGTGTGATGACCCATTCGACGCCGAGCTCGCTGTACCCCAGCTCGCTCGGCGGTGTCGCTCCGGTCTTCTCCACCTGCCACACGAAATGCTTCGTCGTCGAGTCTGAGAAGTCATGGACCTCGACCTGCCAGGTCGCATCGGTCTTGGTGATCGTAGCCCCGCCGCGGGTGACCGAGACGATGCACGGCCCGACCCCTCCGGTATCGGAACACCACGCGCTGCTCGAACCTGTGGCGGGCGCTCCCCCCAGGATCGTCAGGGCCAGAACGGATATGAGCAGGATCGAGCGCTTCAAGCTTGCCTCCCTCCCTCGGAAAAAGTGGCTCATCGTAGCAGGGCGTGCCACGCGGAACCAGTCTTTCCGGTCGAACGGCTTCACCGGGTCTCGGCGGAACATCCGGACCCGCCGAGGCGCCGCCGCGACTCCGGCGATCGTGATCGCGGTAGGATCACCCCATGGCGAACAAGGACAAGGGCGGGGCCAAGAACAGCAAGAAGGTGGCGAAGCAGAGCCTCAAGGAAAAGCGCCAAGCCAAGAAGCTCAAGAACCCCAAGTAGCGCGCGCTAGCCCCCTAGGCTCCCAGGTACCCCTCGGGGCAGTTGCGCCCGACGCGGATCGAGCGGAACGTGCCACCGGTGCCCGTCGATTCGAAGTCGGCCGGTGCGGGAGCCTTATCGTCGCCCCATGCGGATCGCCGCCCGAGACGCCACTCGAAGAGCGACCCACCCATCGCCTCGGTGTAGGTGATCGTGTCGCCGAGCTTCAGCCCGAGGCCAGCGAGCGGAGCCGAGATCGTGATCGTATCCGTGGCGGGGTCGAGCGTGCCGGTCGCGGAACCAGCCCTGTCCGTGTACCAGGTCTCGTTGTACCACCAGTCCCAGCGCAGCGCCTCCTGCACTCCCCCGGCCGAGCCGTACTCGAAGTGGACGAGCGCCGTCGCGTCCGCTGATTCGAGGTTCGCGGGCGTGGAGGCGAGGAGGTAGCGGTACCGATCGTCCCCCACGCGGAGGATCACGAACCAGGCGTTGGTCGTGCCGAGGCCGGCGTAGGTGCCGCGCCAGGCTTCGCCGAGGTCCTCGACGCGGATCTGGGCCTCGAGACGGTCCCCGAGGGTGCGGATCTCGGCGCCAACGATGTCGAGCCACGGCCGGTTGACCCCGCGGTTGGACGAAACGAGTCGCTGACGAGCATCCCCGGTGCCATCGGCGATGTAGGGGTCGCACACGACGTTCGGCGCCGGGTTCGGCCAGCCCCCCTCCGGCTTCGGGATCCGCAGTACCTGAGCGACAGCAACGTCTTCGCCACCGCCGCACCAGTTCACACACCGGCGGTTCACGAAGACCACGGAGCCATCCGGCATGACGTCGACCGACAGCGGCTGGTAGATGGGGGCGGAAGGGGATGTGATCCGCTGGATCATCCCGCTCGGCGAGACCATGCGTACCTGGGGGTCGTCACCGCCTTGGCCGGTCCCGCCGCCGGGACGCTCCGGGCTGTGCCCCTGGGTGATGAAGAGGTGTCCCTCGGGGCCGAAGGCAAGATCCAACGGATGGTGGATCGAGGCGAGAACCGCCAGCGAGCCGTCGCCGCGGTTCCCCCGGCCGCCGTCGCCGTAGACCGTCTCGACCGTGTTCCCCTCGACACGCCGGATCCGGTTGCTCGCCCACTCCGCGATGTAAACGGCGCCGTCAGGGCCCCGCGCGATCCCGCGCGGGAACGAGAAGTTGGCATCCTGAAGCCGGCCGTCGTTCGGCAGCATGTAAGGCGGGTAGGCCTCGCGGTTGAGGTTCACGACGTCTCCATCGCGGATCGCCCGCAGGCGCCCGATCGGGGCAACGGCGGTGGCCTGGGATCCGTGGCGGCCAGGCCAGATGTAGTCGGCGCCGCCCTGAGTGAAGATGACGGAGCCGTCCGGCATCGGCACGAGGTCGCTCGGCTCGAACAGAGGCTCGAGGCGAGCCGGCCCGCCAGGGCCGTTGGGGTTGTTCGTGACGCCGGATCCGGCGACGGTCGCAACGTCGCCCGTGGGATCGAGGACCTTGACGCGTCCCGCTCCGTGGTCAGCGATCCACAGGTTCCCGGCGTCGTCGAACGCCAGGCCGGTGATCATCCGGAAGCGCGCCTCGCTTCCGTGGCCGTCGTTGTCCCCCGGCTGGGTCGAGCCGGCGACGACCTCGGTCCTGCCATCGCCCGCCCGACGGAGGATGCGCGACCGGTCGGCTACGAACAGGTCCCCGTCGGGCCGTACGGCCAGAGCACGAGCGTCGCCGAGGCCCGAGATCAGGACCTCAGGTGTCCCGGCGCCTCCGGTCGTCGCCGCGGCACGGAGCGGCGCGGCGGGAACCAGCGGCAGGAACAGCACGACCGCGACGAGAGTGCGAGCGCGCATCACGACAGA
>DATLGG010000267.1:0-3829 GCA_035540615.1 Actinomycetota bacterium
TCGCGGAGCCGCGAGGCGATGCCGCCGAGGATCGCGAGGGGCTCTTCTCGTGCGTCGAGCATGCTGCGGAGGTAGCGGTGCGCCGTGACCGGGTCGCGCGCGAACGCCGCGTCGCACAGCTCGTAGATCCGCCGATCGCCGAAGCCGCGGAGCTGGCGAGCGACCGTCGCGGGTGTCACGCCCTCGCTCGGGAAGGCGGAGCCGAGCTGCTCGATAGCCTGGTCGAGCGCCGCCGGGTCGTCGCCGAGGACCTCGACGAGCTGACGGAGCCCGTCGGGGGTCGCCGCGATCCCCCGGGCACGTGCCCGGCCGGCGAGCCAGGCCGGGAGCTCGCGGCGGTCCAACGCCACCCGTCGCACCTCCGCCCGGTCCTTCAGCGGGCGGGCCAGCTTCGCCGGCGGCGACTTCGCCCGGTCCCCCGTCGTCGCCGCGAGGACGAGCAGCGCGTCCGGGTCGGGCGCCTCGGCGTAGCGCGCGACCTCCTCGATGGCCTCCGCCGGAAGATCCTGGGCGGAGGTGATCAGCAGGCCGCGTCGCTCTCCGAAGAGTGAGGGGGTCGCCAGGTCGCCGGTCGCGCCCGCTCGCCATTCGGCCGCGTCCACCTCGGCGGGCCGCTCGTCCCCGAACGCCTCCCGAGCGGCGAGGCGAAGCACGTAGTCGCTCTCGCCCCACAGCAGGAGGACGCCGTTCATCCCCGCGATCCTACGACGATCCCCTCCGGCTCGAACCGCAGCTCGACGTCGCCCAGCCGATCCGTGCGCAGGACGGTCGCACCGGTGGCCCGGAGCGCGGCGAGCACCGACGGGACCGGGTGCCCGTAGGTGTTCGGCCCCGTGCTCACGACGGCCACCCGCGCCCCCACCGCGCTGAAGAACGTGTCGAGGGAGGTGTCGCCGCCGTGGTGCGGGACCTTCAGCACGTCGGCCGCGACGGGATCAGGGTCGTCGAGGAGATCCTGCTGGGCGGCATGCTCCGCGTCGCCCGGGAAGAGGATCGTCGCCTCCCCGTAGCGGAGGCGGAGCACGACGGAGTCGTCGTTCGGGCCCTCGTCGGAGCAGCGGTCGGGACCGAGGATCTCCAGCACGAGTCGGCCGAGGCGATAGGTCGTGCCCCCGCGGGCCGGGCGCATCGTCACATCCTCGGCGGCGGCCGCGCGCCGGAGGGCCTCGTAGGAGGGGGACTCGGCGGCGCACATCGGGTCGAGCAGCAGGGCGACGCGATGTCGCGCCAGCACCGCCGGGAACCCGTCGATGTGGTCGGCATGGCCGTGCGAGGAGACGGCGAGATCCAGCCGCCGGACGCCGAGCGCGGCGAGACGCGTCGCGACGAGGTCGCGCTCGGGTCCCGCGTCGACGAGGACGTTCACCCCCTCCGGGGTCCGGACGAGCGCGCCGTCGCCCTGGCCGACGTCGAAGAACGTGACGGTGAGGACCGGGGGCGGTCCCGCCCGGCCGCCGGCCCAGGCCACGAGCCCCAGGGTCGTGACGAGGGCGGCCATGCGGCGCCACCGATGCGACCCTCGCCGCACGAACGCGCCGAGGACGAGCGCGAGCGCCCCCGCGACGACCCCCGCGCGGAGACCACCGGTGACCGAGGGGAAGCCCGCCTTCGCGACGCGGTCCGAGACGTCGCACAAGACAGCGAGGGGCACCGCGCCGAGGCGACCGAGCACGAACCCCACCGGTGGGATGAGCACCGCCGCCGCCGCCGCGAGGATCCCGAGCAGCAGCGCCGGCATCACGAGGGGGAGGGCGAGCAGGTTCGCCGGCACCGAGGCGAGCGGAACGACGCCGAAGGTCGACAGCAGCAGCGGAGCGACGGCGATCTGCGCGCCGAGCGTCGCTCCGAGCGCGAGCGCGATCGGACGCGGCATCCATGCGGCGCGGTCCGCGAGCGGCCCCGCGAGCGTGACGAGCCCAACCGTCGCGAGGACAGAGAGCTGGAACCCGAGCGAGCGAACGAGGCCGGGATCGAGGACGAGCAGGCCGAGGACGGCGCCCCCGAGGATCGTCATGGTGCTGCGCGGGCGTCCCGCGAGGACGCCGAGGAGCCCGAGCACCGCCATGACGCTGGCGCGGAGAACGGAGGGCTCCCAGCGCGTCACCAGCGCGAAGACGCCGACGGCCGTCGCGCCGACGAGCGTCCGGACGGCCGGGCCGGCGCGCAGCAGCGTCGCGAGGGCGAGCACGGGCGCGAGGACCATCGCCACGTTCGATCCCGAGACCGCCACGAGGTGGCCGAGGCCCGTGGCGCGGAAGTCGTGCTCGACCTCCGGATCCATCGTGCGCACGTCGCCGATGCTCAGCCCGAGCAGGAGGCCGGCCTCCCGCGCGGGCAGCGCGGTCTCCGCTCCACGCCGCAGCACGCGGCGGATCGCGTTCGCCAGGCGGAGGGGCGCCGGTGGAGCCCCCGGCGCGCGCTCGAGGCGGCGAACCGAGAGGGTCGCGACGACCCCACGCGAAAGCAGGTGGTCCGCGAACGAGGACGCGCCGTGCCGCAGCAGGCGGACGGTCCCGCCTCCGACGATGCGGCTCCCGGCCTCGAGCGACGGCGGCCGGTCCCGCCCCCGGATCCAGACCCGCGCCGACCGGTCCGTCGGGGAGTCCCGCAGCAGCGGTCGCACCTCGGCCTCCGCGCCCCACCCGAACGCGAACCCGCGTGGGTCCGACTTGAGCGACCCCTCGAACCGCACGTAGCTCCCGTCGGGAAGGCCGCTCCGCTCCGGGCGCGCCCGACGGAGGGCTCCCCAGCCCGCACCGGCGACGACGAGCGCCAGCACGAGCGCGACCAGCCGCACCGACCCGTCCCGGGCCCGTGGAGCGGTGCCGAACCCGGCGGCCGCGAGGATCCGCTCGCGCTCGCCCAGCAAGCCGCTCGTCTCGATCGGCGACGCGTGCCGGCGGCGGCGCCGGGCGAACGTTAGACCGGCGAGTCCGGCGACCAGCACGGGAACCGCGGACACCCTCGGCAGCAGCGCCGGGCCTGCGAGGAGGCCCCCCGCGACGGCGGCCGCTGCGAGCGGGAGCGCGGACGGGCTCACACGGTGACGCGATTCTTCACGTCCGCGAAGCGCTTCTCACCGATGCCGCTCACCTCCGTGAGCTGATCCACGCTGGTGAACGGCCCGTTCTGGTCCCGGAAGTCGATGATGCGCTGGGCGAGCACGGGCCCGATCCCCGGCAAGGTGTCGAGCTGCTCGAGCGTCGCCGTGTTCAGGTTGATGAGCGCCTCCGCTCCGGGGGCTGCCCCGGGTGGGCCGGCCGGCCCGGGGGTCTCGCCGCGCTTCGGCACGAGGACCTGCTGGGCATCGACGAGCACCGCCGCGAGGTTCAGCACGCTCAGGTCGGCTCCCCGCTTCGCGCCACCCGCCAGCTCGATCGCCTCGTTGACGCGCGATCCCTCGGGGAGCTCGTAGACGCCCGGACGCTCGACCCAGCCGGCGACGTGCACGAAGAGGCGAGCGGGCTCCGGGCTCGGTCCCGGCTCGGGCGAGGGTCCCGTCTCGATCACCGCCGCGGGCACCGGCGCCGAACGTCCGTACCAGATCCCGCCCGCCGCGAGCGCGAGCGCCACCGCCACCGCCACGGCAGCCCCCGTTCGCGCGCCGCGAGCGCTCAACCGATCCCGCCACCGATCGTCCACACGACCACCTCCCTCGACGACGCAACCTCGGGGGAGGCGTCGAGCACGCTAGCAGGGACCACCGACACGCCAGCGGGTAGGGTCTGGCCCCGTGGGACGACCCGGCCGGATCGACGCTTCCGCCTCGGCGCTCGTGGCCGCTGGACTGTGGGGCGGCATGTACGTCATCAGCAAGGACACCTTCGCG
>DATLGG010000268.1:0-2881 GCA_035540615.1 Actinomycetota bacterium
GTGACCCAGGAGAACGGATACCCCGGCCGGCCGCGCCACGCGATCCCGACGCTCGTCTTCGCCCTGGCGGTCGTCGTGGCGGTGGGGTCCACCTCCGGGCTCATCTGGTTCCTGTTCCAGCGCACGGAAGGCCCGGCGCCGGTCCTGCGCACGTTCGCCGAGCGCGTGCGTGACGGCGACTGCCCGGGGAGCTATCGCCTCCTCGAGGCTTCCACGCAGGCGACGATCGCGCCGGAGGACTGGTGCGAGCTGCTCGAGCCGGTCCAGGCCCAGCTCGACCCCGGGTTCCGCGTCACCGAGATGCGGCTCCGCGAGGACATCGCGGAGCTTTCCGTGCGCGGGCGTCTCTCCGCCGAGCCCAGCGTCTGGCGGTTGCGCAAGGCCGGGCGGAGCTGGCGCGTGCTCGGTCCGACCGGCGGGTTCGAGGCCCTGCTGGAGCAGAGCCCGGCCGCCTAACCGGCCGTCGCTTCGGCCTGCTCGTCCTCGTCCTTCGGTCGTGGCTTGAGCCGCTCGGGCAGATCGAAGTCCCGGGCGGCCGCCGCGGCAGCTGAGGCGCTGACCGAGACCGTGCCGCCGAGGTGGCTCTCGAGGTCGGGTGTCGACCCGCCGTCGAGGTACTCCTCCGGATCGCGCTCCCAGTACAGGAACGGCAGACCGATCTTCGCCGAGCGCACCGTCACGGTCTGGCCGGTCGGAACGTGCGCCCACCAGTTGCTGGCCCGGACGTCGGTGTCCGAGATCGCCACCCCGATCCGGTGGCCGGCGGGGATCCGCCAGTCCTGACCGTAGAGCTTGAAGGTGGCGCGCTGGGTCCCGCGCCCACGCAGGAGGTAGGCGCCACGGTTGATGAGCGTGGCCCGGCCGTTCGCCGGGTTGTAGGCGAAGACGTCGGCGACGAGGTTCGCCCGCGGAGCCGGCGCGTCGACCTCGACCCGGAGGACCGGCTCACCGGACAGCCACACGTCGTGAGGAAGGATCTGGGAGAACGACCAGACCGGCGTGCTGCTCACCGTCAGGTCGTCGCGGTAGGAACCGGTGTTGAGGTCGTTCCACCACATCGTCATGTCCTCCGGGGGCCACTGCGTCTCCGCCCGGTAGCGCCCGCGGTTGTCCTGGACCGCGACCCGGGGGTCCTCTTCGACGCCCGTCTCGAGGCCCTTCAGGTGGTGGTCGAGGAAACGCATCATCTCGGCTGCGAAGACCGACCGGCCCATGTAGAAGCGGCCCTGCCCGTTCCGCTCCCATCCCCGCCAGTGGCCGAACTGGCCGAACCACGCCCGCCCGTGCCGCAGGTCGAGGTTGTTCCAGAACTCGAAGGCGCCGTCCGGCTTCGTGTTCGACTCCAGGAACCCCTGGGTCAGGAAGACCGGCGTCCGCTCCCCGATCACGTCGGGGATCAGGTCACGCTCGCGCCAGAAGGGGTCATTCGGGTCGTCGATCTGCTGCATCCCCAGGTTGACGCCGTAGCACCACGCCTGTGGAGCGCCGTTCACCTGGTAGTCGGGGCTCACCGTCACGGGGCCCGGCTGCACGTCGAACGCCGTGAAGAGCGCCGGCGTGAGCACCGAGTTCGTGAAGCGAACGCCGTTGTTGTAGCCGTAGCGGTACCCGGCGTAGACCGGTTCCATCGCGACGACCGCGGCCAGGCCGTTCGGCCGCTGAGCGACGCCCATCAACCCGGTCCAGGCGTCGTACGACTTGCCCATGAGGGCGACCTTGCCCGTGGACCACGGCTCGGAGGCCGCCCACTCGACGGCCGCCTTCACCGCTCCCTGCTCGCGGTTGCCGCCCCAGTCGTTGCAGCCGCCCGACCCGCCGAACCCCGGCAGGTCGACCATGACGTAGGTGTAGCCCTTCTTCAGGATCTGGCTGACGCTCAGGAAGTCGTAGAAGCGCTCGCTCGGGCCGCTCCCGTTGACGTGGCCGAGGACGGGGTCGACCGTCGGGACCCCGCCGTGGTTCGTGTACGGGCTGACGGTCATGACCACGGGGGTCTTCACGTCCCACGACATCCCCTTGGGACGCAGGATGTCGGCGTGCAGCTTCGTGCCGAGGCCGTCGTTGGCGGGGAAGTAGGCCTCCGTGTGGTCGGCGTCGGGGTGCGGCGCGGCGCTCGCCACGGTGGGGGGCGCCACCAGCGCGGCGGCCAATACGATCAGGGTGGTCCGTCGGATCAGGCGCACGATCCCTCCAGGCGTCGCGGGTCACCCTCGGTCCTTCCGGGGCGTCGCGTTGGTATTCGCCGCGCGCAGTGGCGAATCCTCCCCGCCGTCTCCGGCCGGCGGGCGAACCGCCGGACCTTCAGCCGACGAGCTCGAGCTCGCGGTTCGCCCGGTTCAGCCGTCTCGCACCGTCATCGGTGACGGTGACGATGTCTTCGATCCGGACGCCGAAGCGGCCCGGAAGGTAGATCCCCGGCTCGATCGAGAAGCACATCCCGGCGAGCAGGGGATCCTCGTTCCCCTCGACGAGGTACGGGGGCTCGTGCTCCTCCAGGCCGATGCCGTGGCCGGTCCGGTGGATGAAGCGCTCGCCGTACCCGGCGGAGGCGATCACCTCGCGCGCGGCGCGGTCGACCTCCTGCGCTGGGACGCCTGGCCGGACCGCGTGGAACGCTCGCTCCTGAGCTTCACGGACGATCTCGTGGACCTCCCGGATCTCGTCGGCGATCTCCCGGACGCCGACCGTTCTCGTGATGTCGGAGCAGTAGCCACCCGCTCGCCCGCCGAAGTCCATCACCACCGCATCGCCCGCCTGGAGCACGCGATCGCCCGGCTCGTGGTGCGGCGAGGCCCCGTTCGGCCCCGACCCGACGATCGTGAAGGTCACCTCGTCGTGGCCGAGCTCGCCGAGAAGGTCGCCCAGGCGCGCGGCGACGTCC
>DATLGG010000269.1:0-2948 GCA_035540615.1 Actinomycetota bacterium
GGCGCACGCGTCTCGGGGGCGCTCGCCGACCAGGTCCCGCTGGTCGAGGCGCTCGACCCGCCGCCGGACGTCATCGTCACGGAGATCGGGGCGAACGACGCCATCCGCCTCACGGGAGGACGCCGGTTCCGTCGGGACTACGATCGGCTGCTCGAGCGCGTCGACGCGCTCGGTGCCCGACACGTGGTCTGCCTCGGGCTCCCGTCGTTCAGCAGCACGCCCAGGTTCCTCCAGCCGCTCCGCGCGATCATCGCCTGGCGCGCCCGCGTGCTCGATGCCGAGGTCCGGGCCTCGGCCGCCGAACACGGAGCCCACTACGTGGATATCGCGGCCGCGACCGAGCCGGCGTTCGACGCGGATCCCGAGGGAACGCACGCCGCCGACGACTTCCATCCGAACGATGCGGGGTACCGCGCATGGGCGAGAGCCGTGCTCTCCGTCCTCCGTCCACTGGTCACGGGCTCGAGCGGATGAGGCAGGAAGCGTGGCGCGCCCGTCGCTCGGCAACCAGACTGGCAGGTGTGAAGGAGATCGCGCCGAACCTTCGGAGCTGGGCGTCTGAGATCGACGACCTGACGGTGAAGCAGGCGATCGCGGCCAGCCGCCTGCCGATCCTCGCGGGGCCGGTCGCGCTCATGCCGGACGCGCATCTCGGCAAGGGAGCGACCGTCGGCTCGGTGATCCCGACCGACTCCGCGATCATCCCCTCGGCCGTCGGCGTCGACATCGGCTGCGGGATGATCGCCGTCGAGACGGACCGCCGGCTCGACCAGGTCCCCGACGTCCTCGAGCGCATCCTCGAGCGGTTCAGCGAGGGCATCCCGGCGGGGCTCGGGCGGTGGCACGGACGGGCGTCCGAGCCCGCACGCCGATGGCTCCGCGACCACCCGCACCCGTCGCTGACGCCGGAGCAGGAGGAGAAGGCGCTCGTGCAGTTCGGCTCCCTCGGTTCCGGCAACCACTTCGTTGAGCTCGCCGCCGACGAGCGCGACATCGTCTGGATCGTGATGCACTCCGGATCTCGCGGCGTCGGGAACCAGCTCGCCACGAAGCACATCGCGCTCGCGAAGAAGCAGCATCAGGCGCTCGAGGATCCCGACCTCGCGTACTTCCTCGAAGGGACCCCGGGGTTCCAGGCATACGTCCGCGACATGCTCTGGGCGCAGGAGTACGCGATGGCGAACCGTCGGGCCTTGATGAGCGCCGCGCTCGAGGCGTTCGGCGCGGTGACGGGCGGGGGAGGCGCCGCCGCGCCGTGGATCAACTGCCACCACAACTACGCGGCGCTCGAGGAGCACGACGGCCGCAAGATGTGGGTCACGAGGAAGGGTGCGATCCGTGCCGGGCGCGGCGACCTCGGGGTGATCCCCGGGTCGATGGGATCGAAGTCGTACATCGTGCGCGGCCGCGGGAACCCGCTCTCGTACGAGTCGTCGGCGCACGGCGCCGGTCGTCGCCTGAGCCGGGGCCGAGCCCGCCGGGAGCTGACCCTCGAGGACTTCACGCGGGCGATGTCGGGCCGCGTGTGGCAAGCGCGCGACGCGGAGGCGCTCGTCGACGAGGCCCCCCAGGCGTACAAGGACATCGACCAGGTGATGGCCGACCAGGCTGACCTCGTGGAGATCGTCCACGAGCTCCGCGGGATCCTCAGCTACAAGGGCGTCGAGTCTCCGCGAGCGCGCGGGAAGCGTCGCAGCAAACGCGGGTGAGGCCGGCCCCGGCCTTCAGCGATCGAGTCGGCGCGACGCGACCTCGCAGCGCATCCCCAGACACGCACGAGCCCAGACCGCTTGTCCCTCGCCGGATGGCTGATGGATGGTTGCGGTGAACCGTCCTTCCAGGACGGGGATCGCCTGGTCGGTCACGACGTCCTCTTCTGCCGTTCCCGGCGGCGCCACGCCGAGCGACAGCGTCCGCCTCGGGATGGCGCCCGACGGCAGTGCCACGAGGTCAACCTCGGTCGGTGCGCCCGTCGCTGCGGTGGCGAGGCTCGTGAAGGCGCGGAGGTCCGACAGCGGAGCCCCCTCGAACGCGCCGATCGACCCGAGGGGCACTGCCACCAGCGCCTCCGACGCCGTCGTTCCGAGGCTCCCCGGAAGCGTCCCGACCTCGGAGCACGTCGGGTCGCAGCGCCAGAGGGTGAACCGCGCGGCCGCCGGCGCCGTCTGCGTCCCGCTGGGTCGCTCGCCGCGAACCGACCAGGCGGTCCCGCCGACCGTGAAGTCGAATCCGAAGACCATCGCGGCCCCGTGCAGCGCACCCGCAGACGGCGGAGCTTCCCCATCGTTCGCGAGATGCGTGCGCAGCAGGAGATCCTCGCGTTCGGGGCGGTACGTCACGGTCGCGCCGAGAAGCTCGGCTGCCAGGCGTCGCCCATCGGCGGGCCCGATATCCGCGTCGTCGTCGGCGTCCGTCGCGGAGCTGACGATCGCAGCAGGGAACGTCACCCAGCCTGACACCGAGCTACCGTCCTGCCTCCGGCTCACCGTGAGGTCCCCGAACCCCAGGTCGGGCCCACGATCGCGCACGAAGACGTCTTCGCCCGCGAGTCCCGGGCCGTTGGTGTCGCCGGGCACGAGGTTCGTCGCGCGACTCTGAAACGCGACCCAGCGCCCACCCTCGCTGACGCCGGGCGGCGAGACCGACCAGTCGTCCGGCTGAGCTCCAGCCGAGGAGACGGATACGCGCTCCGTGATGTTCGTCTCCCGGTCGTGGAGGAAGACATCGGAGTGGTCGTTCGCGTCTCCCTCGACGAGGTTGGCAGCGGAGCTGATGAAGCCGACGTATCGCCCCTCGGGGCTGATCCTCGGCGACCCAGAGTCGGCGTCCCCTTCCACTCCCTCTGAGGAGACGGAGACCCGCTCGGTGATGTTCTTCGATCGGTCGCGCACGAAGATGTCACCGCAGGCGCCGGCGTTCGCCGGGAGGGGGACGCAGTTCGTCTGGCC
>DATLGG010000270.1:0-7694 GCA_035540615.1 Actinomycetota bacterium
TGTACGAGAACGCCCCGGTGCCATCGGTGTCGTAGCCCGGGTAGCCGGAGCACCCGTTCGTCTGCAGCAGGTTGTAGCCTCCGGAGATGACCGCCCCGATGCAGTCTGGATGGTGTGGGGAAACGAGGTCGACGTTCCCCGCAACGAGCGTGTTCGCGAGGAAGACACTGCCGCTCTGGCGATTGATACCGCCCCCATTGCCGTCGAGCTCGTCGACCCCGGCGAGGTTGTCGATGATCGAAACGTCGATGACGTAGGCGGTCCCGCCGCCGCCCAGGAGGCCACCTCCATCGTTGGCCCTGTTGCGCGCCAACGTGGAGTCGAACAGCTGCAGCGTGCCCTGGTTCCGGATGCCGCCCCCACTGCCGGCGTGATTCGCCTTCAGAAGGCTCCGTTCGACGGTGAAGGTGTCCGAGCCCGAGACATGAAGCCCCCCTCCGTCCGAACCGGCTCGATTCGCCTCGATCACCGTCTCGCGGATCACTCCGGGACCGCCGGTCCTGACTCCCGCACCGGTCTCCGATGACATGTTCCTGCTGATGCGGCTTCGTTCCACCGTGAGCTGGCCCGTCGAATAGATCCCGCCGCCGTGTTCCGCCCAGTTCCCGGTGACCTCGCTCCTGATGATGGTGATCTGGCTGCCGTTGTAGATCCCGCCCCCGCTGTCGCCGCTAACGTTCCCCGTCAGTCGACTATCGACGACCGTGAGGATGCCGAAGTTCGCCACCCCGCCTGCGTACTTCCCGTGGTTCCCACTGATCAGACTCCGGGTGACCTTTGCCGTTCCGGTGTTCACGAGGCCGCCGCCCCACTCCCGAACCTCCGCGTTACCCCTGACGATGGAGTCGATCAAATCCAGGGTCCCGGCGTTGCGGATACCGCCTCCATCCACGCTGCCGCTAGGCTGACCTCCGACGATCCGCATCCGCGAGACCGTCAGTTTCCCCGTGGAGCGGACGTCGATGACCCGGTCGATGCCGTTGCCGTCGACCTGCACGGTGCCGGAGATGGGCCTCATGGTGACCTCGGAGGTGACGTCGAGATCCCCGGACGCAGCCGCATCGTCCTTCCCCAGCCGTGTCAAGACATAGGTCCCTGCGGGGAGTCGGATCGTGTCCGCTCCCGCCACCGTGTTCGCCCGGATGAGGGCTTCCCGCAGGGAGCAGTCGGCGTTACAGGCCCCGTCGTTCGTGTCGGCGGTCTTCGTAACCGTGATCGTGGCGGCCTGAGCAGGCGTGGCGGAGAGCAAGGATGCCAGCAGGAGCAAGCAGCTGAGCGCAACGAACCGCGAACGGGGCATGGGCCTCCCTCCCTAGGAGGGCGCAGCGTAGCAAGAAACCGCGAAACCGGTCAATGGAGACACGCTCTATCACTCACGGTCACCGAGGTCGTGTGAGAGATCCGGTGCCCGGGGTGGGATTCGAACCCACACGGCCCTAGGGCCAGCGCCTTTTAAGGGCGCCGTGTCTGCCGTTCCACCACCCGGGCGGGCCCATCGTAGCCGGGCGAGGCGGTGCGGGGTCGGACGAATCGGCTATCGTTCGATCGCTGGAACCGGTCCCTGAGGAGGCACCCGTGGGAGTGTTGCCGGAGCCCGTGGAGGAGCTCCTGAACGTCGCCCTCGTGGGCGAGTTCACGGTGATCGACGCGAAGGGGCGGCCGATCACGCACCCGATGATCCCGCTGTACGACGGCGACAAGATCTACCTGCACTCGAGCATCCTGTTCTCGAAGAAGCTCGAGCACATCAAGGGGAACCCGAAGGTCTCGCTCGCGATCACCGACACCGAGGCGACCCATGGCGAGCCGATGCGCCACCGCGTGACGATCCAGGGCGACGCCGTCGTCTACGACCGGGACCCGCACCGCGACTGGGAGCGCATCCTCCCCTTGTGGATCGCGAAGGAGCCGATCATCGAGTCCTTCTACAAGATGCGCGTCGCGCTGCCGCTGTTCTGGGAACGCGCCTTGATCGAGATCACACCCCGGCGTGTCCTCTTCTGGGAGGGCGGGCGCACCGACCAGCCACCGCAGGTGTTCGAGCTCGAGGGGGTGGGAGGTTGAGCCTCGTCGACGAGCTCCTGCGCAAGTGCGAGGAGGGCTACAAGCACGCCGTCGTGGCCTTCGTCGACCGTGACGGCTATCCGGTCAGCGTCGCGACCAGCTACGGCGTTGACCCCGAGCGGGGCGTCGTGAAGCTCCGCACGCCGGCCGGCGACCTCGTCCCGACCGAGGGCACTCGCGTCAACGTCATCGTCTCCCACATCCGGCCGGCGCCGGAGATGGGCTACGACCAGCGCCGGTACATCCAGTTCTGGGGCGAGGTGACGCGCTCGAACGGCAACCTCGAGCTGAAGCCGCGGCGCGGCCACTCCTGGAACGAGCACGAGGTGCCCTTCTTCCAGTACAGCGAGGTCTCGGTGCGGCAGGGCCACGAGTACCTCCAGCGCCTGTCCGAGGAGCAGGGTCGGCCGGTCAAGCCGCGGCTCAGCCCCCTGTGGCTGTTCCTGCGCGCGACGCGCCTGCCGTTCCTGTCGGCGACCGTCATCCCGGTGCTCCTCGGCATCGCGGCCGCCGCCCTGCACGGTGAGTTCCACCTCGGGTACGGGCTGCTCACGCTCCTCGCCGCGAGCTTCATCCACCTCGCCCTGAACGTCGCGAACGACGTCTTCGACACGAGGAGCGGCGCCGACCCGGCGAACACGACCCCGACGCAGTTCAGCGGTGGGTCCCGGGTCATCCACTACGGACTGCTGAGCATGAAGCAGATGGCGTGGATGTCGGCCGCCTTCTACGCCGCGGGGATCGGGATCGGGGTCTACCTCGCGATCCAGCGCGGGGTCTGGCCGATCGTCACGCTGGGGGCGATCGGGGTCGCGATCAGCGTCTTCTACACGGCGCCGCCGTTCCGCCTCGTGCACCGGGGCGTCGGCGAGGTCGCGGTCGCGCTCGGGTTCGGCCCGATCGTGCTCCTCGGCGCGTACTTCGTCCAGGCGCAGCAGTTCAGCCTCGAGGCGGCATTCCTGTCGGCGCCGGTCGCGATCCTCATCGCGCTCGTCCTGTACGTGAACGAGATCCCGGACCGCCGCGGCGACGCGCAGGTCGGCAAGCGCACGCTTCCGGTCCGGTGGTCGAAGGACGCGGTGATCACCGCGTACGTCTGGGCGGCGGCGCTCACGTTCATGCTGATCGGCGGCGGGGCGGTCGCCGGCGTGATCGCGCGACCGGCGATCATCGCGCTCGTGACGATCCCACTGGCGAAGAAGGTCGTCGAGGGGATGCGCGCCCACTACGACAGCCCCTACGAGCTGATGGGCTTCATGGGGACGAACATCAAGCTCCACGCGTACACCGGTGGGCTCCTGTTCGCCGGGTACCTGATCGCGATCGCCGCCGACCGGATACTCGACGTCGCGCCCGTCTGGCTGACCTGAGCGCATGAGCGGGCTCGGCCGGTACCCGCTCGAGCCGTCGACCGACGAGACGCGACGGATGCTCGAGGAGGCCGCGCGCTTCGTCGTCGCGTACCTCGAGGGCCTCGAGGAGGCGCCGGCGGTGAACCCCGACCTCGACCCGGAGCTGCGCGCGCGCATCGCGGAGGAACCACCGGCGGCGGGACGTCCCTTCGCCGAGGTCCTCCACATCCTCGAGCGCGGGGCGAAGGAGGGGTTCAACACCTCCGGGCCCGGCTACCTGGCCTACATCCCCGGCGGCGGCATCGTGGCCGCAGGGATCGCGGACCTGCTCGCCGACGTGATGAACCGCTACGTCGGGATCTGGCAGCCGGCCCCCGCTTTCGCGGAGATCGAGTGGCGGGTCGTGCGCTGGCTGTGCGACCTGTTCGACCTGCCGGCCGAGGCGCGCGGCATCCTCACGAGCGGCGGTTCGATGGCGAACTTCTCCGCGATCGTCGCGGCGCGGAAGGCCAAGCTCCCTGAAGACTTCCTGAACGGGACGCTCTACGCCACCGACCAGGCGCACCACTCGGTGGCGAAGGCGGCGGTGCTCGCGGGCTTCCCAGCCGAGAGCGTGCGCATCGTGCCGCACACGCCGGCGCTGCGGATGGACGTCGGGGCGCTGCGCGAGGCGATCGCGCAGGATCGCGCCGCCGGCAGCCGGCCGTTCTGCGTCGTGGCGAGCGCCGGCACGACCAACACGGGCGCGATCGACCCGATCCGCGACATCGTCGAGGTGCGCGACGGGGAGGATCTGTGGCTGCACGTCGACGGGGCGTACGGCGGCTTCTTCCAACTCACCGAGCGCGTGCGGCGGCGCTTCGCGGGGATCGAGCGGGCCGACTCGATCACGCTCGATCCGCACAAGGCGATGTTCCTCCCGTACGGCACCGGGGCCCTGCTCGTGCGCGACGGGGAGCGACTGCGGGCGGCCCACAGCGTCCACGCCGACTACCTCCAGGACCTCGCCGGTGAGGCCGAGGTCCCGAGCTTCGCCGATCACTCACCGGAGCTCTCGCGGGACTTCCGCGGCCTGCGCGTGTGGCTCCCGCTGATGCTCCACGGGGTCGAAGCCTTCCGCGCGGCCCTCGAGGAGAAGCTCGACCTCACCGAGATGCTGCACGAGCGGCTGTCGGCGATCCCGGAGCTCGAGGTCCCCTGGGAGCCGGAGGTCACGGTCGTCACCTTCCGCCTGCGCGGGGATGGGGACGAGAGCACCCGGGCGCTGCTGGATCGGATCAACGCGTCCAGACGCGTCTTCCTGTCGAGCACGTTGATCGACGGGCGGTTCTTCATCCGCGCGTGCATCGTTTCGCACCGCACGCACCGGGACCGTGTCGAGGAGGCCGCGGAGATCATCGGCGCGGCCGTCCGGGAGGTCGCAGGGAGCTAGCCCGAGTTCGTGTCGGTGGCCCGTGCGATGATCGGGCCCCTCCTCCTCACGACCGGAAGGAGGAGGACCATGCCCGGAAGTCTCCGGCGGCTCGTCGCCGCCCTCGTCGTCGCGATGATCGGCGGACCGGTTCCCGTCGCCCGCGCGAACGAAGCCCTCGTGGTGATCGCGCAGATCTACGGCGGCGGCGGGAACAGCGGCGCGCCCTACACGCACGACTACGTCCAGCTGTTCAACCGAGGGGGTGCCGTCGCCGACCTCGAGGGTTGGTCGGTGCAGTACGCGTCCGCGACCGCCTCCACCTGGGCCGTGACCCCGCTCTCGGGATCGCTGCCACCCGGAGGCAGCTACCTGATCCGGCTGGCCGCAGGGTCCGGCGGGGCGGGCGCCCCGTTGCCCGGTGCCGACGCCGTGGGGACGACGAACCTCGCCGCCTCGAGCGGGAAGGTCGCGGTGGTGCGCTCGGCGGCGCCGCTCCCCTGCGGATCCTCGTGCGCCTCCGCGGTCGCCGACCTCGTCGGCTACGGAAGCGCGAACGACTTCGAAGGCTCGGGCCCGGCGCCGGTCCTCGGGAACTCGTTGGCGGCGATCCGTGAGGAAAGCGGGTGCCGGGATACCGACGACAACCGGTCAGACTTCCTCGCCGGGCTCCCCGCCCCCGCCGGGTCATCGGCGGCGCCCGCACCCTGCGGCGGAGCGGACCCGGAGGACCCGCCGACGGATCCGGAGGACCCGCCGGCGGATCCGGAGGCGTGCGAGCCGCTGACGCTCGAGGCGAGCGTCTCGCCCGCGGTCCTGTGGCCGCCGAACCGTCGGATGGTCGCCGTGAGCATCAGGGGGATCGATGGAGCGCGCCTCGAGGAGGCCGTCTCCTCCGAGGCCGACAGCGTGGGTCCGGGAGACCCGGGAGACGACATCCGGGTCCTCGCCCCAACGAAGGTCCTGCTCCGAGCGCAGCGGCTCGGCGACGGCGAAGGGCGTCGATACACGCTCCGCTATTCCTACGAGGACGGTTGCGGCCGAACCGCCAAGACCGAGGCGACCGTCCACGTCCCGCACGACCGCAGTCCGGCATGAGCCGGGCCGGAACCCTTGTGCACCTGCACGAAGGTATCGCTGCGGGCGGTGTCGAACCGAGAGCGGGTGAGATCCTCCGTCACGCTCGTCGCCGCCGTGCTCGTCGGTCTCCCGACGGTCGCTGAGGCCGCCCCGTACCAGCGCCCGGGTCGCACGGAGCGTGTATCGGTGGCCTCGGACGGCTCGGAGGGGAACGCAGACTCGTCCTTCACGGTGCCGCGGCTTTCCTCGGACGGACGGTTCGTCGCCTTCGGGAGCGCCGCGTCCAACCTGGTGCCCGGGGACGCGAACGGTGTTAGCGACGTATTCGTGAGGGACCGGGTCCGGGGAACCACGGAACGTGTCTCGACGGCTGCCGACGGCTCGGAGGGGAACGCGTCATCCGGGAACCCTGCTATCAGCGCCGACGGACGCCTCGTGGCGTTCCACAGCAACGCCTCCAACCTGGTACCCGGTGACACCAACGGGCGGCAGGACATCTTCGTGAAGGACAGGGAGACAGGGGAGGTGCGGCTCGTCTCCGTGCGCCCCGACGGCACGCCGCCCAGCGCCGCGTCGAGCTTCCCGGCGATCTCGGCCGACGGGTCGCGGGTGGCGTTCCACAGCGACGCGGCGGACCTCGTGCCCGGCGACACGAACGGCCGGCGAGACGTCTTCGTGCACGACCTGAAGAGCGGGGAGACCGTTCGAGCCTCGGTTACCAACGACGGCGGGCAGGGGACCTCCGACACGCGCGACATCCCCGATATCTCCGGAGACGGACGGTTCGTGGTCTTCACGAGCGGGTCTCAGCTCACGACGGAGGACACGAACAACCGCCTCGACGTCTTCGTCCGCGACATCGAGACGGGCCGCACCGAGCTGGCGTCCATCTCGACGGACGGCAAGATCCAGAAGGAGAACACCGCAGGGAGCCCGAGCATCAGCGCCGATGGCCGGTACGTCACCTTCGACTCGGCTTCATGGAACATGGTGCCGCTCGACACGAACGGGGACCTCGGCCCGATCTTCGACACGTTCATGATGGGCTTCGACGTCTACGTCCGAGACCGCAAGCTCGGCGTCACCGAGGAGGTCTCGGTCACTCCGGCGGGGGTGGAGGTCGACCGGGACTCGGGGTACTCGGACATCAGCGGCGACGGACGGTTCGTCGTCTTCCTCAGCGCCGGCGATCTCGTCACGGGCGAGCGCTCGCCGTCGGGGATGTACCTCCACGACCGGTTGACCGGGGTAACCGAGCGCGTGGCGGTCGGGATCGACGGCTCACCCTCCACCGGAGGCACGCCGACGATCAGCGCCGACGGACGATCGATCGCCTTCCAAAGCAGCGCCACGAACCTCGTCGCCGACGATACGAACGGCAAGATCGACATCTTCGTGCGGGAACGCGGCCCCTCGACAGGCACGCTATGGCTGGAAGCGGAGGCGGAGGACGGCGGGATCCGAGCGAGGGCCGCCCTCGGGCTCGGGGGCCTCACGGTCTCGACCGCGCAGGATGCAGCAGGCGACGTCCCGCCGGGCGTCGCCGAGCTGGGTGCGGATCTGGTCGGCGCCTCCCTGATCCATCGGGCGGAGCAGGACGACCTTCTCCTGCGGCTGCCCGTCACCGCGATCCCCGAGGTCCGAGACCCGCGCCTCGACGCCGGCAGCTCCGGGACGATGGGGGTCGTTCACGGCCTCGACCTCACCGTTGACGGCGTCCGCTTCGAGGTCCGCGCCTCCCAGCGCGGCGCTGCGATCTCCCCGCGGCAGATGAACCCTCTCGACGG
>DATLGG010000271.1:0-2526 GCA_035540615.1 Actinomycetota bacterium
CCTTCGGGATCTGGGCCGGTGCATCGGCGGGGACGACGATCCTGGGCCCTTTCGTGGGTGGCCTTCTGGTGAACACGGTCTCGTGGCGAGCCGCGTTCCTGCTGAACGTGCCGCTGCTCCTGGTGGCCCTGTGGGCGACGCTGCGCCACGTCCCCGAGAGCCGTGACGAGGCCGCTCCCGCCCGCTTCGACTGGACGGGGTCGGTCTTCGTGATCCTGGCGGTGGGCGGCCTCGCGTTCGGAACGATCCGCGGTCAGGAGCACGGGTGGGCGGCGCCCGCGGCCGCCGCGAGCCTCGGGGTCGGAGCCGGGGCGCTGCTCGTGCTGCCGCTGCTCATGCGGCATCGTCGCGATGCGCTCGTCCCGCCCGAGCTGTTCCGCTCCCGGAACTTCCGGGTTACGAACCTTTCGACGTTCCTGATCTACGGCGCGCTCTACGTCTCGCTTACGTTCCAGGCGCTCTTCCTCGTGGGGACCTTGGGGTATTCGGAGCCGGCAGCGGGGCTGGCGACCCTGCCATCCACGCTGCTCCTGGCGCTCTTCTCGACGAGGTTCGGGCGGCTCGCGGCTCGGATCGGACCTCGTCGGTTCATGGCGGCGGGTCCGGCGGTGATGGGGGTCGGTCTCCTGCTCCTGACCCGCGTGCCGGCGACCAGCGAGCCGTGGCGACTCGGCGCCGGGCAGGGGTGGTCGCTCATGCCTCCCACCGACTACCTCGTGCACTTCCTGCCGGCGATCCTCGTCTTCGGGGCCGGGTTGATGGTCATGGTGGCGCCGCTGACGACGGCCGTCATGACATCGGTCCCGAGTCGCAACGCAGGTCTCGCGTCGGCGATCAACAACGCCGTGTCACGGGTGGGCTCCCCGCTCGTGACCGCGGTCTTGTTCGTGGCCGTCGTCGCGTCGTTCCATGGGTCGATCGAGCGCCGCCTCCCGCCGGCGGGGCCGGCTTCCGAGACCGTCCGCGAGCGGGTCGCGCCGCTGAACGTCGCGACGGCTCCACCTGCCGCCCGTCCGGCTGCCAGGGAGGCCTCCACCGACGCCTTCCATCTCGCGATGGCGGCCGCCGCCGCCCTGCTGTTCGCCGGTGGGGCGATCAACCTTCGGATCGACGACCGTCAGGCTCTGCGGGGCTCCGACGACACGGCCTAGGGGAGCGGCTTCGCGAGGTCGCTCATCCGCACGAGCCCGTACTCCTCTGCCGTCGCTCTGGTGACCACGAAGGCGTTCGTGTCGTTCGCCTTCGACGACTCGAGCAGCAGGAGTCCGCGTTCGGCCAGGATCGGTTCGAGCTTCTGCCGGACGGCGCCCGGGACGCCGGAGGCCTCGGCATCGGCTTGCACGAACAGCAGGAGCGAGCTCAGGTACTCCGGCGCCACGTCGATGTCGCCGGCCGCGAGCGCCGGCTGGACGATCTCACGCGACTCGAGCGCCAGCTGGCGCTCGACGTCGTAGCCGGCGGCCTCCAGCGTCTGGGCGTACATCTCCGCGACGATCTGGTTCTCGGCGAACGAGACCGCGCCGACCGTCACGGCGCCGCTCCCGGTCGGCCCGTCGAGGAGGCCCTCCCGCGCGAGGAACTCGGCCGCAACGTCGGCGGGATCGTCGCCGGAGACCTCCACCCGCGCGTTCAGCGCGGTGATCTCCTCGGTCGTCAGGGCGCGGCTCACGGCGTTCAGCCGTTCGGTGAGAGCCGGTTGGGCGGCCTCCCGGCGGACCACCGGCGTGATGTTCTCGGCGTTCTGCAGGTTCTCGTCGTCCTCGAGGACGACCCAGTTCTTCTCGCCGATCACGCTCGACGTCGAGAACAGCAGCGCGACGTCGATCTCATCGGCTTCGAGGGCCTGGACCGTCAACGGGCCGCCGACGTCGAGCGGGACGAAGTCGGCGAACTCGATCCCGTAGGTCTCGCGCAGCCCGGGGATGCAGAAGGGCCGCTCCGGGCATTCGGGAGGGCCACCGAGGATCAAGGTGCTCGCGACGGTGCGTCCGTCGCCGTTCCCGCCCCCACCCGGCTGCCCGCCGCATGCCGCTCCGAGGAGCAGCAGCGCCAGCGCAGCCGCCCCGAGGACGGCTCTGCGGACGATCCGCATGGGTCTGCCTCCTTTCCGGGAGCCAGATGCGGCCCCTTCGGCGGCCCAACCTACAGGAGCGCGGAGTGAGCCGCGGGCCTCAGGCGCCGAGCGGGGGCGGGAGCGGCCCCGACGCGCGCCGGGTCGCCCGTGCCCGGCCCACCACGCGCTCCGTCAGGGCGAAGGCGCCCTCCGTGAGGAGGGCGAGGAGGGCGACGAGCAGCGCCCCCGCGAAGACCTGGGGCCGGCCGCTCTCACCGAGGGCGAACCCGTCGATGATGAACCGCCCGAGCCCGCCCCCGGCGACGACGGCCGCGAGGCTCGCGGTCGCGACCACCTGCAGCGAGGCCGTGCGCAGCCCGGCGAGGATCAGCGGCAGGGCCAGGGGGAGCTCGACCCCCAGGAGCAGGCGCCGTTCGCCCATCCCCATCCCGCGGGCGGCCTCGACCGTCGCC
>DATLGG010000272.1:0-2790 GCA_035540615.1 Actinomycetota bacterium
GCCGGCGGGGACCTCGTCTGGTCGGTTCACAACGTTCTGCCGCACGATACGGAGCGGCCGGAGCTCGAGGCAGCGCTCCAGCAGGGCATCGTCGACCGCGCGACGATCATCCACGTCCTGTCCGAGCGAACCCCCGACATCGCCCGGGAGTGGTTCACGATTCCTCCCGAGAAGGTGCTCCACGTCCCGCACCAGAGCTATGCGGGTGCCTATCTCGAGACGGTGAGCCGGGAAGACGCCCGCTGGCAGCTCGGGATCGGGCCGGACGAGGTCGTCTACGCGCTGCTCGGGGCGATCAAGCCATACAAGGGAACGGACCGCCTGCTCGACGCGTTCGACGTCCTGTCGAGCGGCGACCCCGGGCGGCGCCGGCTGATCGTCGCCGGCATGCCGGACCAGGGAGGCGCCGTCGACCGCGTGCTCGCCCGCTGCGAGCGACATCCCTTCGTGTTGCTCCACGCGACGACCATCCCGGCGGACGACATGCAGCTCTACCTGCGGGCAGCTGACATCGTGGTCCTGCCCTACCTGCGCTCGCTGAATTCGGGCGTCCTGATGCTCGCCCTCACGTTCGGCGTCCCGGTGGTGGCCCCCGCGGCAGGCAGCATCCCGGAGATCCTGACACCCGAGGTCGGGCGAACCTTCGACCCCGAGTCCGCCGACTCGCTGCTGGAGGCGCTCACCGCCGCGGACGCGCTGCGCTCCCCGGAGGCCCGCGCCGCCGCGCGCAGACGGGCGGCCGACTATGACGCCGAGCGCCTGTCGCACGAATTCGGGCGCGGGATCCGCGAACGCGTCGCGGCATCGCTCCCGACGTGGGCCTGAGCCTGAGCCGCCGGAATCGTAGCGGTCGATGCCCGGGGAACCCGGGTCACCCCGTGCTAACCTGACGCGGCCCATGACCTCGACCCCGTCGGAGGCGTTCGCCTCACCGCGCGTATCGGCCCCTCGCCGAGGCCCGGTCGCCCAGGCGATGCAGGGCCTGCGGGAGATCATCGAGCGGCGGCGGCTGATCCGCTATCTCGTCGGCGCAGACCTCAAACGGACGCACGCGGACACGATCTTCGGGCAGGTCTGGTGGATCCTCGACCCCCTCCTCCAGATGGCCATCTACGTGGTCCTCGTCACGGTCATCTTCAACCGCCCGATCCCGGACTACCCGCTCTTCCTGTTCGCGGGGATCCTGCCCTGGAAGTGGTTCGCCACGACGCTGAGCGATTCGGCGATCTCGATCACCGGCCGGCAGAGCCTCATCCGGCAGGTCCAGTTTCCGAAGGTCGTCCTGCCGACCGCTTCGGTCACAGCCGGGTCGGTGAGCTTTGTCATCGGGCTCGTTGCGCTCGCGTTCGTCTACCTCTTCTTCCTGCACCGGCTCACGCCGTGGGTCCTGCTCATCCCGGTCATCGCGGTCGTTCAGTACGTCTTCACGCTGGCGCTCGCGATCGCCCTGTCCGCGCTCAACGCGTTCTTCCGGGACGTCCAGAACGTCCTGCGCCACACCCTCCGCCTGTGGTTCTACATGTCCGCGATCCTGTACCCGCTCGATCGCGTTCCGGAGGGTCTGCGGCCCATCCTCCTGCTCAACCCGTTCACGCATCTCGTGGATGCGTACCGGTCGGTGACCTGGGGGACGACCGCGCCCGACTGGCTCTCGCTGCTGGTCGTCCTCGTGCTCTCCCTTGTCCTCGTGGTCCTGGCGCTCGGCCTGTTCAAGCGCCTCGAGCCAGCGTTCGCGCGGATCCTGTGACGGCCGATCCGACCACCACGCCGCCGACACCGGGCGAGGGTGGCCGGGAGTTTCCCCCCGCCACGCGAAGCGATGCCGACGTGGCGGCCCCGACCCTTCCGGTCGGCGCGCCGACTGCGGCCGCGGAGCCGGATGCGCGGGCGGGAGATCCGGCCATCGATGTCCGCGACCTCGGGATCCGGTACAACCTCCGACTCACGCGCCGGACCACCCTGAAGGGCTCCCTGCCGGCGGTCCTCCAGCGCCGCCGCGACGACGACGCGCCGCGCCATTTCTGGGCCCTCCGCCACGTGAGCTTTCGCCTCGAGCACGGCGAGTCGCTCGCCATCATCGGCCCCAACGGTGCCGGGAAGTCCACGCTCCTGCTCGCCCTGGCCGGCATCCTCGAGCCGTCGGAGGGAGCGATCCGGACCTACGGTCGGGTGTCCACCCTGCTGACCCTGGGCGCCGGCTTCGAGCAGGAGCTGACCGGCCGGGACAACATCGACCTCGTGGCCGCCTTCCTGGGCATCGACCATCGCGAGATGGCGGCGCTCACGCCGTCGATCGTCGAGTTTGCCGACATCGGGCCGTTCATCGATGCCCCGGTCAAGACGTACTCCACGGGGATGAAGGCGCGGCTCGGGTTCGCCATCGCGACCGCCATCACGCCGGACATCCTGCTCCTCGACGAGGTCCTGGGGACGGGCGACCAGACGTTCCGGGCCCGGTCGCAGGCTCGTGTGCGTGAGCTGGTCGATCGTGCCAAGGCGATCGTGCTCGTCACGCACGACCTCACCTCGGTGACGGAGTTCTGCACGCGGGCGATCCTCGTGGAGCGCGGGCAGATCATCCAGGAGGGAGCACCCGGCGAGGTGGTGAAGCTCTATCGCGAGCGCGTCGCCGAGCGCAAGCTCATGGCGGAGGCGGAGGCGGAGCGGTTCGCCCGCATCCCCGGCAGCTGAGGCGGCCAAGGGAGGTTCGATGACCCGTCCCCACGGCCAGGGATGGCGGACGACGGTCCGCCGGATGATCGACCGCCTTCCGGTCGGGCGAGGTCTCGT
>DATLGG010000273.1:0-9583 GCA_035540615.1 Actinomycetota bacterium
CAGGACCGCGTGCGCGCCGAAGTGGAAGAGCTCCGAACGCACCGAGAGCTCGACCGCCACCCGCCAGTGGGAGACCGCAACGACGGCCGTGAACAGCAGGAGCGCGACGAGCGGCCTGGACAGCCGCCGCACCCACCGCAGCACCCACGCGGGCCGCAGCAGCCGCCGGGCGAGCCACGCGGGCGTCCCCATCAGCAGGAGCGGGGGCGCGACGAGCGTGATCAGCATGTGCTGGACCATGTGGACGCTGTACAGGGACCCCTCGGCGAGGTCGTGCACCGGCCAGTCGCCGGCGATCCAGATCGCCGCGACCCCGAACGAGAACGCCGTGACCTGGCCGCGGCTCGCGACCGGGAGGCCGGCCGGCACCTGCCGCGGCCCGATGCGCCGGAGAGCATACGCGTAGCCCGCCGAGAGCGCGGTCACGAGGATCCAGACGTCGACGTGGGGGTGCCAGGTCATCGCAGGAACTTCCCGAAGCTCACGAGGACGATCAGGAACAGGACGACGGCGAGGACGAGCCCGATCACGAAGAACCGGCGGTAGATCGCGCTGTCGAACTTCAGGTGCATGAACCACATCGCGACCATCGCGAACTTGATGACCATGAGGACGATGAGCGAGGCGACGAGCCATCCGAAGGGGATCCCCGGGATGTAGGCGATCCCGACCTCCAGGCCGGTCACGATCGCGAGGATGATCGCGATCTTGATGTATTCGCCGACGCTCGGGTGCGACGCCTCGTGCGTCTCGACGTGCGTTCGATCCTCCACGTGCGCCTCCGCCTCGGTCATGGGATCAGGTAGACGAGGGTGAAGATCACGACCCAGACGATGTCGACGAAGTGCCAGTAGAGGCCGAGCATCTCGATGCGCATCGTGTGCTCCTGCGTGAGCCGGCCCGCCGCCGAGAACATCGCCATCACGAGCAGCATGAGGATCCCGACCGTCACGTGCGCGCCGTGGAACCCGGTCAGCACGAAGAAGGCGCTTCCCGAGACCGACGAGCGCATCGTGAAGCCGTGCTCGATGAAGGCCGTGAACTCGAAGATCTGCCCGGCGATGAACACCATCCCGAGTCCCGCCGTCGCGACGAGCCAGATCCGCAGCTGCCGGTGGTCGCCGCGCTGGATCGCGGCGAGGGCGAGCACCATCGTGAGCGATGACATGAGCAACACGAACGAGCTCACCGACGTGAACGGGATGTCGTAGACGTCCTCGGGACGGACGCCGCCTTCCGGAACACGCTCGCGGTAGAGGAGGAAGGTCGAGATCAGGGCGCCGAAGAACAGGCACTCCGACCCGAGGAAGGCCCACATCGCGAGCTTCCGGTTGTCGAGGCCGGTCGCGGTCGCCGGGTGGTCGGCGCTGCCGAGGTGCGCGTCGGACGTCGCCATCTACTCGAGCGGCTCCAGCATCCAGCCGTAGAGGCCGGCGAGCAGGGTTGCGGTGCCGGCCGCGAGGAACACCCAGTGGAACATCAGCCCGTAGCCGATCAGCGGCAGGCCGATCGCGGCCACCAGGGGCCAGTACGAGGGCAGCGGGAGGTGGAACCCGTGCTGGCCCGCGTGCTCGTCCCCGGTTCCGTCGTCGTGCGCCTCACCGTGCGCCTCGCCGTGCGCGGCCTCTCCTGCGGCTCCGGCCACGACGGGGATCGGCCGTCCCTGCCGGTCTTCGGAGTACTTGCGATGCCACAGCTCGTCGCGGGCGTGCACGGTCGGGATCTCGTCGAAGTTGTGCGGAGGCGGCGGCGAGGGGATCGTCCACTCGAGCGTCCGCGCGTCCCAGGGGTCGGCGGTGGCGCGCTCGCCCGCCGCGAGGCTCCGCACGGCGTTGAACATGAACACGAGGACCGAGACCGCGATCGTGAACGCCCCGATCGTCGAAACCATGTTCCACAGGTCCCAGCCGAGCCCTTCGGAGAAGAAGTACTGGCGCCGGGGCATCCCCTGAAGCCCGAGGATGTGCATCGGTCCGAACGTCAGGTTGAACCCGATCAGCATGATCCAGAAGTGCAGCTTGCCGAGGCGCTCGTTGAACATGCGCCCGCTGAACTTCGGCCACCAGTAGTAGATGCCGGAGAAGAGGCCGAAGATCGCTCCGCCGAACAGCACGTAGTGGAAGTGGGCGACGACGTAGTACGTGTCGGTCTGCTGGTAGTCGGCGGGGACGACCGCGTGCGTGACGCCGGAGAGGCCGCCGATCACGAACATCGTCACGAAGCCGATCGCGAAGAGCATCGGCGTCGTCAGCGTGAGCGCGCCTCGCCACATCGTTCCGAGCCAGTTGAAGATCTTGATGCCGGTCGGCACCGCGATGATCATCGTGGAGACACCGAACGCGGTGTTCGCGATCGCCCCGAGACCCACGGCGAACATGTGGTGCGCCCACACGCCGAACCCGATGAAGCCGATCGCGACCCCGGCGAAGACGATCGCCGCGTAGCCGAACAGCGGCTTGCGGGAGAACACCGGCAGGACCTCGGAGACGATCCCCATCGCCGGGAGGATCAGGATGTAGACCTCGGGATGGCCGAAGAGCCAGAACAGGTGCTGCCACAGGACCGGGTCACCGCCGGCGGTCGGATTGAAGAACAGCGATGAGAAGGCGCGATCGAACGTGAGCTGGAAGAGCCCGATCGCTAGGATCGGGAGGGAGAAGAGCAGCAGGAACTGCACGACGAGCGTCATCCAGACGAACACGGGCATCCGCATCAGGCTCATCCCGGGTGCCCGGAGGTTCAGGATCGTGACGATGAAGTTCACGGCCGCGACCAACGAGGCCACACCCGCGATCTGCAGGCCGATCGCGTAGAACGTCATGCGCGCGCCCGGCTCCATCGAGCTGAGGGGCGCGTAGGCGAACCAGCCGCCGTCGGGTAGACCCCCGAGGAAGATGCCGGAGTAGACGAAGAGACCGCCGAGCAGGAAGACCCAGTAGCTGAACGCGTTCAGGCGGGGGAACGCGACGTCGCGCGCTCCGATCATCAGGGGGATGAAGTAGTTGAAGAACGCGGCGCCGAGCGGCATGACGACGAAGAAGACCATCGTCACGCCGTGCATCGTGAAGATCTGGTTGTAGGTGTCCGCGTCGATCAGCGCGCCCTCAGGCGTGGTGGGCGCCGCGAGGTTGATCCGGATCAGCAGGGCCTCGACGCCTCCCACGAGGAAGAAGAAGAACGCCGTGACGCCGTACAGGATCCCGATCTTCTTGTGGTCCACGGTCGTGAACCAGCTCGAGAACCCGGTGGTCGCGCTCGGCCGGCGGGGCCACGGCCGGCGCGTCGGCGCGGCTACGACTGCCATCGGCGACCCATCCTACTGGCCGTCCTCGGCTCCGAGGCTCATCAGGTAGGCGACGAGCGCGTCGATCTGCTCCTCCGAAAGTCCGTAGTCGGGCATCACGACGCCCGGCTTCATCGCGCGCGGGTCGCGCAGCCACCGTCGGAGGTTCGCCTCGGTGTTGTCGAAGACCCCCGCGCCGAGCGTCTCGCGCTCGCCGTACCGGGCCAGGTTCGGGCCGACCTGGTCGCCGACCGTTCCGTCGACGGTGTGGCAGGCGAGGCAGGAGAACCCGTCGGGATACTCGGGGGTGACGAAGCGCTGGAAGAGCTCGGCGCCTTCAGCTTCGAGGGTCCCCTCGGCGGGCTCGGGGGCGGGGGAGCGCATCGACCGCACCCAGGCGTCGAAGTCCTGCTCGGTGTGCGCGATCGCGCGGAGACGCATGTTCGCGTGCGAGAGGCCGCAGAACTCGGCGCACTGCCCGAGGTAGATGCCGGGGTCCTCGGCTTGGATCGTCATCCTCGTCGTCCGGCCCGGGAGGACGTCCTGCTTGCCGGCCAGGCGCGGGATCCAGAAGCTGTGCGCCACGGGGATCGCGTTCTTGTCGACGCCGCTCGCGGCAGGTTCTTCGGACGTCATCTCGAGGTGCACCGGCTGGTCGACGGGCAGGTGGATCTCGTTCGCCGTCACGATGCCGAGCTCGGGGTACTGGAACTCCCACCACCACTGGTGTCCGATCACCCGCACGTTCACCAGGTTCGGGTCCTCCGGCGTCTCCGCGAGGGCGAAGATCGTCCGGACGGTCGGCACCGCGATCACCGCCAGGATGATCGCCGGGATCGCGGTCCAGATGATCTCGAGCCGCGTGTTGCCGTGCACCTGGACCGGGTTGGCGGCGTCGCCCGGACGCCGGCGGAAGCGGAAGACGGCGAACACGATCAGGGCCTCCACCACCACGAAGACCCCGACCGCGATCCAGAAGACCGGCCGGAACAGGTTGTCGATCTCCCGCGCCTGCGGCCCCGCCGGGTTGAGCGTGCTCGCCGGGAGGTCGTCCCGGCAGGCCGCGAGCAGGAGGGCGAGCGGCACCACGAGCGGCAGGAGCGGGCGCAGCGGCGATCGCATCCGGCGGGAGGTCACGGCCGTACTAGTAGCACACCGGCACCCCTACATCGAAGCGCGGTCGAGGGCGGCCCCGCACCGCGGGCAGCGCGGGTCGGCGCGCGAGGCGACCCGGCCGCAGCTCCCGCAGACGATCGCGCGGACCTGGCCCCGGATCAGCGCCCGCACGAAGAAGAACGTGAAGACGGCCGCGAGGAGCAGGGCGGCGAGCTCGCCGATCGCGTGCCAGCCGTGGCGGCGGATCAGGTCGATGAGGAACGCGAGCGGGGGACTCACGCCAGCACCAGCCGGTCCACCGCCGCCGCCGCGAACAGCACGGCGAGGTAGGTGATCGAGAAGTGGAACAGCGCCATCGCCTCCCGGTTGCCCGCGCCCGGGCGTCGGAGGCGGACGGCCTGCGCGACGAACGCGGCGCCGAGCGCGATGGCCGTCGCGAGGTAGACGGCGCCGAGCGCGGCCACCGGCGCGAGGAGGAGCGACGTCGCGAGCAGGATGAGCGAGTAGACGAGGATCTGGCGCTTCGTCGCCTCGCGCCCGCGCACGACCGGCAGCATCGGGATGCGGGCCGCCTCGTACTCGGCCTCGTGCCGGAGGCTCAACGCCCAGAAGTGTGGCGGGGTCCACACGAAGACGATCGCGAACAGCACGACCGCCGGCAGCTCGACCGTTCCCGTCACCGCGGCCCAGCCGATCAGCGCGGGGGCGGCCCCGGCCGCGCCCCCGATGACGATGTTCTGCGGGGTCGAGCGCTTCATCCAGATCGTGTACACGACGACGTAGAACGCCGCCGCGGCGAAGGTGAGGGCCGCCGCCGGGAGGTTCACCGTGACGGCCAGCCAGATCGTCCCGGCCAGGACGAGCGCGATCCCGAACCGCAGCGCCCCTCCCGGTGAGACCCGATGCGCAGGGATCGGCCGACGGCGCGTCCGGACCATGACCTCGTCGATGTCGCGGTCGAGGTAGCCGTTGATCGCGCCGGCCCCGCCGGCCGCCAGGGCGCCGCCGAGCAGCGTCGCGCCCACGAGGGCGCCCGAGGGGATGCCGCCGGCCGCGAGGACCATCGCTGGGACGGTGGTGATCAGCAGCAGCACGATGATGTCCGGCTTCATCAGCTGGACGTAGGCGCCGGCGACGCTGCGGGCCGCCGGGCGCTCCTGCCGCGCGACGCCTCCGCGCCCGGCCCGCGTCGCGACGACGGTTGCGGTCACGAGCGTCGCCCAGGCGAGGCTCGAGAGGGCGACGTGCGCGGCGACGGCCGGCGTCGCGAGCCGGGTCAGCACCGCCGCCGCCCCGACGAGCGCCTGGACCAGCAGGAGCGCGAACGCCCCCCACGCGAGCCGACGCAGCGCGACGTTGCCGCTCCGGCGGGCGCGCCAGGCGAAGGCCGCGCCGAAGCCGACCGCGATCAGCGCGAGCGCGCGGTGCACGAAGTGCGCGGTCTCGCCCCGCTCGTCGAGCGCCGGCAGGAAGCGTCCTTCCATCAGGGGCCAGTCGAGGAACGCTAGGCTCGCGCCGGTCGCCCGCACGTAGATCCCCGCGAGCAGCAGGACCGCCGTGATCCCGAGGGTCCACCACAGCAAGCCGCGAACGTCCCGGTCGACGGCGACACCGCTCCCGCGCGGGATCCACGACGCGGCGGCGACGATCACCACGAGCGCGACGAGCAGCATCGCGGTCAGGAAGTGGGCCATGTTCATCGTCACGACCTGGAGCTCGCCGACCACGACCATGCGCCCGAGCGCCGCCTGGATGCCCACGACGAGCACCGCGACGGCCGCCGGCCACACGATCGCCCGGTCGCCGCGCGCGCGGCGCCACGCGAACCATGCGGTCAGGAGCACGAGGACGCCGACGATCGCGGCCGTGAGCCGGTGGGAGTACTCGATCAGGGCGTGGAACTCGAAGGGCGGGATGAGCCGGCCGTGGCATCGGGGCCAGTCGGGGCAGCCCAGGCCGGATCCCGTGGCGCGCACGACCCCGCCGACCGCGACGAGGGCGAGCGCGGCCACCGCGGTGATCGTCGAGGTTCGCCTCAGCAACGTCATCGGAGCCGGCGCCGAGAACTATACGCGTCCCGCCGCGGTATAAAGGGAAGCCATGCCGCGCCCCCGCTCCGTCGTGACGATCGCGCTCGCGCTCGCCTTCGTGTCCGCGGCCTGCGGCCAGAAGGCGGGCGTGCAGCGCGACGGGAGGGTCGGAGGCGACCCCGGGCCGACCGAGCCGGCGCCGATCGCTCCGCTGCCGGCGACCGATGCGGCCGGGGCGGTAATGGCGCTCTGCGCGGCGGAGGCCGCGGCGGCCACCGGGGACGTCGAGGGGATGCGCAGCGCCTTCGAAGACCGGGCGCACGCGTTCCTCCATCAGTTCGCCGACACGCTCCAGGCGACGGATCCCGCGATCGCCGCCGGGCTCCTCGAGGCGAAGCAGCAGGTCGAGGCCGGGCTCGCGGACGGAACGCCGCCTCCGGAGATGGCCGCACGCCTCGCCGCCCTTCGCTCGCAGGTCGAGCAGGGCGCGGCGGCGAACGGGACGCCGACCCAGGGGTGCGCATGAGGCGCGCGCTCGCCCTTTCGCTCGCGGTCCTCGCGGGAGCCTGCGGCGGCGGCGCCGAGGATCCGCCGGCGGATCGACGCGGTGGCGGGCTCGTCGCGCAGGTCGCGAGCTACGAGCCGCTGGCGGGAGAGGACAACCGCCTCATCGTCGGGCTGCTGACCGAGGACAACCTGTTCGTGAGCGGTGGGACGGCGACGTTCCGCTTCTCCTACCTCGGCGAGGAAGGGGCGGCGCCGGTGCCGGGGCCGGAGGTGCAGGCCGGGTTCCTGCCGATCGCCGAGCCCGGCGCGGTCCCCCCGCCGGAGCAGCCGACGGTGGGCGGCGCCACCGACGTCGGGCGCGGCGTCTACGCGGCGCGCGGGGTCCGCTTCGACCGTGCGGGGCTGTGGGAGGTCGAGGTCATCGCGACGATCGACGGCGAGGAGCGGAGGGCCACGTCGGCGTTCACCGTCCTCGAGGAGCCGCTCGTCCCCGGGGTCGGCGAGCGTGCCCCGCGCACGAAGAACCTGACGATCCACGACGGGGACGCGCCCCCGCAGGCGATCGATTCGCGGGCCGAGACCGAGGGCGAGGTTCCCGACCCGGACCTGCACGACACGACGATCGCCGCCGCGATCCGGCGCGGCCGGCCCGTCCTGGCGGTCTTCGCCACCCCCGTCTACTGCGTCAGCCGCTTCTGCGGCCCGATCACCGACATGGTCGCCGGCCTGCGGGAGCGGTGGGGGGATCGGGTCGAGATCATCCACGTCGAGATCTGGCGCGACTTCCAGGAGCAGGTCGTGAACAAGGGCGCGGCGGAGTGGGTCCTGCGCGAGGACAACCTCACCGAGCCGTGGATCTTCCTGATCGACGGCGACGGGCGGATCGCGGCGCGCTGGGACAACGTCGCGACGCCGGGGGAGATCGAGCCCGAGCTCGAGCGCGTCACCGGCGGCTGACCCCTCGATGACGACGCTCGCCGTCGAGCCGTTCCAGCTTCCGCCCCGCTGCGTCGAGCTCGCGGGCCGATCCGAGGACGCGCTGCGGGGGTTCCTCGAGGACCAGCGGACCGCGATCGTGGGCCCCGACCCGGGGGCCTCCGCCGCGTTCGACGAGCTCGAGCGCGTCGTGTGGGCCGGCGGGAAGCGCCTGCGCCCGGTGTTCTGCTGCCTCGGGTACCTCGCCACCGGTGCGGAAGAAGACGAACGCCTCTTCGCCGCCGCGGCCGCGCTCGAGCTCCTGCACACCTTCGCGCTCGTGCACGACGACGTGATGGACCGGTCGCCAACGCGGCGCGGAACCCCGACGACCTGGATCCACCTCGCGGAGCGTCACCGCCGGGAGGGCTGGCGCGGCGATCCGGTCGCGTACGGGATCTCCGCGGCGGTCCTCGTCGGCGACCTCGCGATCGCCCTGGCGGACCAGGCGTTCATGCGCTCGGGCTTCGCGTCGGACCGGCTCCTGCCCGGCGCGGTCCGCTACCACCGGATGCGGACCGACATGGTCGCGGGGCAGTTCCTCGACGTCGAGGCGTCGCAGCGGACCGGGATCTCCGAGGCGGCCGCCCGTCGCATCGCGGTGCTCAAGTCGGGCGCGTACACCGTCGAGGGCCCCCTCCAGATCGGGGCGTCGCTCGCGGGCTCCGCCGACGGCCTGCTCGATGCGCTCTCCCGCTACGGGACGGCGCTCGGCGAGGCGTTCCAGCTTCGCGACGACCTCCTCGGATCGTTCGGCGACCCGAGCGTGACGGGGAAGGACCGGGACTCGGACCTGCGGGAGGGCAAGCGCACCGTGCCCGTGGCGCTCGCGCTGGCGGCTGCGCCCGAGGCCGACCGCCGCTTCCTCGAAGAGCGGCTCGGACACGCCGACCTCTCCGATGACGAGGTCGAGCGGATGCGCGGCATCGTCGAGCGCTCGGGGGCCGTCGCGGCCACCATCGGCCTCGTCGAGGACCTCAGCGAGGAGGCGCGCCGGTCCGCCGCCGAGGCCCCGGTGCCGCCCGAGGTGGCGTCCCTGCTGGTCTCCATGGTCGACGCCCTCGCCGCGCGCCCGATGTGAGCAGGAGGTCGTTGCTTCGCCCTGGTCGCTGTGCGACAACCTGATGCGTGAACCTGCTCGACGCGCGCCGTGTCTTCGCCCCGCTCCACGTGACGCAGGTGGCGACGACGCGCGTCGACGGCAGTCCGCACGTCGTCCCGCTGTGGTTCGTCTGGCGGGAGGATGCGATCTACGTCTCGTGTCGCCGCGACTCCGTCACCTGGCGCGCGGTCGAGCGGGACCGTCGCGTGGCGCTCTCCTTCCACGTCGGCGAGGCGTGGAGCGAGCTCGCCGGCGCCGTCGTCTACGGCCGCGCGGACCCGATCGCCGCCGACCACCCGGCCCTCCGCGGCGTCATGTCGGCCTGGTTCGAGAAGTACCGCTCCCTGCTGGCCGGCGCCGCGTTCGCGCACTACGCCCGCGAGGTGGAGGCGCCCGGCATGCTGCGGGTCCGTCCCCACCGCCTGATCTCCTGGGACCACGCGATCGCCGCCCGGCGCGCCTCCCAGCACGACGAAGCCGCCGACGCCTGAGCGCGTTGCCACCTCGGCGGCCGCAGGAGTAGCATGCGCTTGTGAAGATTTTCACAAGCGCCGGGAGGGACGCTTCAGG
>DATLGG010000274.1:0-3200 GCA_035540615.1 Actinomycetota bacterium
CGAACGACGGGTTCGGGTCCATCAACCTCGTGGACCCCGACGCGGCCGCGACGGCCGAGGTCGTCGCTCGGCTGCTCGAGCGGATCGGCGGTCCGCTCGGCGGGGACGTCGCCGCCTGCCTCTACGCCGGCCTCGTCACCGACACCGGGCGGTTCCAGTTCGAGGCGACGACGCCGGAGGTTCTCCGTCTGGCGGCGCGACTACGCGAGGAGCCGTTCGACCACGTCCGCCTCTCCCAGGCGCTGTACGAGGATGCCTCGCTGGACTACCTCCGCCTCCTGGGCACGCTGTTGGAGCGGATCGAGCGTGTGCCCGAGGCGGATCTCCTGTGGACGCACCTTTCTCGGAAGGACCTCGAGGCCGCGGGCATCCCGATCCAGGAGACCGAGGATCTGATCGACGTCGTCCGCAGCGCCAGGGAGGCCGACGTCGCCGCGGTGCTCAAGGAGCAGCGGGAGGGCGGCTACAAGGTCTCGCTCCGGTCGAAGGGCAAGACCGACGTCTCGGCGATCGCCGCGGGGTTCGGTGGAGGCGGTCATCGGCTCGCTGCCGGATATTCCTCGAGCCTCGACCTCAGGACGACGGTGGATGGGCTCATCGGCGCCCTCGTCGACGCGCGCGTCTAGCCGAGGGTGAGCGTCGACGGGATCCTGCTGGTCGACAAGCCCCCGGGCATCACATCGCACGATGCGATCGATCGGATCCGCGCGGCGCTCGGCGTCCGCAAGGTGGGTCACGCGGGGACGCTCGACCCGATGGCCTCGGGCCTCCTCGTTGTCGGCGTGGGGCGCGCGACCCGGCTCCTGCGGTTCCTCGGCGATCTCGACAAGGCGTACGAGGGGGCGGGTCGTCTCGGCGTCGAGACCGACAGCCTCGACGCGGAGGGACGGGTGCTCCGCGAGGCCGAGGTGGACGTGTCGGGCGAGGCGGTCCGCGCCGCGGCGGCGGGTCTCGTGGGGTCGATCGACCAGCGACCCCCCGCGTACTCTGCGGTGAAGGTCGGGGGCAGGAGGCTCTACGACGCGGCGCGCCGGGGAGAGCGGGTCGAGGCGGCCCCGCGGCGCGTCCGGGTCGACGCGTTCGAGGTGACCCGGCTCGACCTGCCGAGATTCGACTTCCTCGTCGTGTGCTCGGCCGGCACCTATGTGCGGGTGCTGGTGGCGGACGTCGGATCAGCGCTCGGCTGCGGGGCCCATCTGACGAGGCTCGTTCGCACCAGGATCGGCCACTTCCACCTCGAGGACGCGCGGCCGCCGGATGACCCGGGGGAGCCGCTGCCCCTCGAGCGTGCGGTGGCGCACCTCCCTCGGGTCGGGGTGAGCGAGGATGAGGCGGCGGCCGCGCGGCACGGGCGGCCGCTGGCCCCGGCGGGCGTGGCCGGCATGCACGCCGTGGTGGATCCGCAGGGTCGGCTCGTCGGGGTCTATCGAGACGACGGCGCGCGGGCCCGTCCCGAGGTCGTCATCCCGGCTCTCTAAGGAAGATCGAGGGCGATGCCGAATATAAGACCCATGCGTCGCCGCTCCCTCGGGGTCTCCCTCCTGCTGTCGTTGGTGGCCGGGATGGGGACCGCTCTTCCGGCGGGCGCGGCACCCGGGCTCCCCGAGCATGTGCCGGGGGAGGTCCTCGTGCGCTTCGAGCCCGGCGTCTCATCCGCCGAGCGCGCCGCCCTTCGGGCGCGCGTCGCCGCCCGCGAGGCGACCCCCCTCGACGGGCTCCCGAAGGTCGAGCTGCTCCGGCTCCCGCCGGGGCGAAGCGTGGCGGATGCCGTGGCGGCGCTCGAGGCGCGACCGGAGGTGCGGTACGCCCAGCCCAACTTCGTGTACCGGCTGGAGCAGACCATCCCGAACGACACCCACTTCCAGTACCTCTGGGGGCTCCACAACATCGGCCAGTCGGGCGGGGTCGCCGACGCCGATATCGATGCGCCCGAGGCGTGGTCGGCGGCCACGGGGAGCAGCGACGTCATGGTCGCGGTCATCGACACCGGCGTCGACCCGACACACCTCGATCTGCAGGGGAACCTCGCGCCGGGAGGGAAGGACTGGGTCGCGAACGACATGGATCCCGCGGACGAGCACGGCCACGGGACCCACGTCGCCGGCACGATCGGGGCCCGGGGCGACAACGGCCGCGGGGTGACCGGGGTGAGCTGGCGGGTGTCGATCCTGCCGTTGCGCGTCCTGAACGCGCAAGGGAGGGGGTTCAGCGCTCACATCGCGTCAGCGATCGCCTACGCGGCGGAGCAGGGAGCGGACGTGATCAACCTGTCGCTGGGGGGCGCCAGCCGGGATCCCGCGACCGCCGAGGCGATCCGCGGCGCTTCCCGCAGCCTCGTCGTGGCCGCGGCGGGCAACGACGGGACCGACAACGACGTGAGCGCGGTCTACCCGTGCAACGAAGGCCAGAAGGGCGCGGCGAACGTCGTCTGCGTCGCGGCGACGAACCGCCACGACGAGCGGGCATCGTTCTCCAACTTCGGCGCGACGGCGGTCCACCTCGGGGCGCCGGGCCAGGGCATCCTCAGCACGACCCGCGGAGGCGGGTACGGATCGATGAGCGGGACCTCGATGGCGACGCCGCACGTCGCGGGCGCCGCGGCGCTGCTGTGGTCGGCGGCTCCGGGGGCGAGCGTCTCCGAGGTGAAGGGCCGCTTGCTCGGGAACGTCGACCCGATCCCATCCCTCGCCGGGGTGACCGTCACCGGGGGGCGGCTGAACGTGGCCGCGGCGCTGGCGGCGAGCGGCGAGGAGGTGGCACCCGCGGCGCCCATCGCGGAGATCGAGCCCGCGGGAGGCATCCAGCGCGCGCCGACGTTCACCGTCCGCTGGGGGTCGCCGGATGTCGAGCGGTACGACGTCCGCTTCCGCGAGGCAGGAGTGATCACGAGCTTCGCCACACCCGATGACTGGCTGGATGGGACGACCGAGACGAGCGCCTCGTTCGATGGGTCACCGGCGTCCACCTACTGTTTCTCGGCCCGCGACGACGCGAGCGAGGGGGCGGCATGGGGGGAGGAACGCTGCACCGCCGTGCCGATGAACGACCGGGCGCTGAAGCCCCGAGGGACCTGGTCGCGGCGCACGGCAGCGGGCACGTACCTCGGGACGGTTTCCGTCGCCCGGGAGCGGGGCTCTGCCCTGAGCGCCGACGTCCGGGCACAGCGGCTCGCGGTGGTCGCCACCCGGTGCCCCTCGTGC
>DATLGG010000275.1:0-2776 GCA_035540615.1 Actinomycetota bacterium
CTCCCCAGGGACTGATCCCGGAGGACGCCTACATCCGACCCACGTCGGCGGAGGGCCCGTCCGGCTGGACGGCCAGCCTGCGCGACGTCCCGCCGTCGGTCGAGTTCCTCGCCCCCGCCGGATCGGGCATCCAGCCGGGACAGGCGGCGACGTTCACGGTCACCGGCGACGTCGGCCGGCTCGCGGCGGACGAGTGCTCGGAGTGGACGATCCGCGTCTCGAGCGACGGCTTCGACTCCACCGCGATCGCTGAAGCGGCGGCGAGCGGCGCCACGACGACCTGCATCCGCGTCCTCGAGGCGACCGGGCTCGCGCTCGTCGCACCCGCCGGGGCCGCGGACGGAACCGTCACGGCCGGCCAGTCGAACGCCTGCGCGCGGCTGACGCTCCGGAACGAGGGCACCGCGGACCTCGTGGTGCTGCCCCGACCGGAGGGCAACGGGGTGGGCGTCGGCCTGGCCCGGGCCGCGGCCGACCCTCCCTGCACGGGATCCGAGCTCGCCGAGGGGAAGGCGCCGATGGCGTCCGGCGAGACCCGGAGCTTCGACTTCCGGCTGAGCTTCGGCGACGCCGCCTCCACGCTCCTCTACGGCCGCGCGACCGCGTCCGGCGCCACCGCGGTGGAGCGCGCGCTCCCGCTCACGATCCAGCCGCAGGCGAGCCTCACCTACGTGAACGGGACGCTGATCCCGCGCTCGGTCCAGCCGCGAACACCCGGCGCGGTGTTCCGCTTCACCGCCACGAAGGGCCCCGCGGGCTCGCCGGCGATCTCCCTCGACCCGGCCGCCACGACCTTCTCCTTCGCCGCCTGCCCGCCGCAGCCGCTGATCTCCCAGCCGGGCGTCGGCCCGGGGCAGTCGCCGAACGTCGTCCTCGAGTTCGACGCCTGTGACATCGAACCGGTCCAGGACGGCCGCTACGACACCGCCGTCCGCTACCGCTACACCGACGCCAACGGGTTCACGAGCGAGACCCAGCTCGCGGGGGTGGATCGCGTGCGCATCGACGGAACGCCTCCGCAGGTCGACCTCTCGCTGACGTTGCCGACGCCCGCCTGCTGCGTTCCGCCGGAGAAGCGGGCGGTCAAGGACGGGGACCGCGTCACGCTGACCGGAAAGGTCCGGGACCCCGACCCCGACAGCGGTCAGACCCAGGCGTGCCCGGGTTGCCTCGTGCAGGGTGAGATCCGGCAGTACCAGGACGCCGGATGCGAGCTCGCCGGCGCTCCGGCCATCGCGACGACCCCCGCGAACCAGGGCGGCGACCTCGGCGCGGTCTACCAGGGCTCCTACCACGTGACGACCGCCGGGATCCGCTGGGTCGTCTCGGCCCGTGACGACGCCGGCAACCTCCGGGTCGCGTCGAGCGACTGCGTCGAGGTCGACAACCTGCGGCCTCTCCTGGCCAAGGCTGAGACGGCCCGGGTCGGCGCCGAGCAGAACCGCGTGAAGGTCACGGTCGAAGAATGCGTCGGCGGCACGAGCAACCCCCTCGACTGGCGCATCGAGGGGAACCTCGTCGTCGAGGTCGAGAGCATCACGTGCGCGATCGTCGGCGGCGTCCCGAGGGGCGCGATCACCCTCCGGACGATCCTCCCGTTCCCGGACGACGCTCCGCTCGGCAGGGTCCGGTACGAGCCCCTGCCGCTCGTGGGCGGACGGGTCTTCGACCGGGTCAACAACACGATGAGCGCGCAGGACGTCCCCCTCGAGGATGGGATCTCGCGCAGGATCGTCGGGCTGTGACCGGTTCACCCCGTTCGCCCCGGTGTGCTCGTCGAACACTGTGCAACTGCCCAAAGGATTCGAAGGAGCGACCCTCGAATCTGATGGGAGCGCGAGAGGAAGGGCAGATGTGCAGGCGCGGCGAGGGAGGGGTGGAGCGGTGAGGCGCGTCCGACCGGCACTGCTGCTCGCGGCGGTCGTCGTCGCGAGCACGGCGTCTCCAGCCGCGGCCTACAAGCGACCGGGGAAGACCGAAAGGATCTCGGTCTCGACGTCCGGCGCGCAGGTCACGGGTCACAACATCGACGCGGCGATCAGCCCGGACGGCCGGTTCGTCGTCTTCGCGAGCTCCGCGTCCACGCTCGTCCCGGGTGACACGAACGGAGCCTTCGACGTCTTCGTTCGCGATCTCGGCGCGCACGTCACGGAACGTGTTTCGGTCGCCTCCGACGGGAAGGAAGCGAACGGCCCGTCCGCGAGCGGGTTCTCCTACTACCGCGCCAAGATCACTCCGGGCGGCCGATTCGTCGTCTTCGCGAGCGACGCGTCCAACCTCGTTCCGGGAGATACGAACGACCAGACGGACGTTTTCGTCCACGACCGCCTGACCAGGAAGACCGAGCTGGTCTCGGCGCCCGCCGGGGGCGGGGTGGGGGACCGCTCGTCCGTCTACCCTGCGATCAGCACGGACGGGCGCTACGTCGCCTTCGTCAGCTGGGCAACGAACATGGTGCCAGGCGACACCAACGAGGCCGGGGACGTCTTCGTCCGGGATCGACTCGCCCAGAGGACGGAGCGCGTTTCGCTGGCGACCTCGGGTGCCGAGGCCAACGGGCTGTCGCTGCCGGCGTTCATCAGCGGCGACGGACGGTTCGTGGCGTTCGGAAGCTCAGCGAGCAACCTCGTTCCCAACGACAACAACGCGACCAGCGACGTCTTCGTGCGCGATCGCGCGACCGGTACGACCGAGCGGGTCTCCGTTTCGGTCCTCGGAGGGAACGCGAACGGTGTCTCCAACGCCGGAGGGATCAGCGACGATGGCCGCTTCGTCG
>DATLGG010000276.1:0-7822 GCA_035540615.1 Actinomycetota bacterium
GTCGAACATCCTGCTGCTCGGCCCGACCGGCTGCGGGAAGACGCTCCTCGCGCAGACCCTCGCGCGCATGCTGAACGTCCCGTTCGCGATCGCCGACGCCACCGCGCTCACCGAGGCTGGCTACGTCGGGGAGGACGTCGAGAACATCTTGCTGAAGCTGATCCAGGCTGCCGACTACGACGTGAAGCGGGCGGAGACCGGGATCATCTACATCGACGAGGTCGACAAGATCGCGCGGAAGTCCGAGAACCCCTCGATCACGCGCGACGTCTCGGGGGAGGGCGTCCAGCAGGCGCTCTTGAAGATCCTCGAGGGGACGACCGCGAGTGTCCCGCCGCAGGGCGGGCGCAAGCACCCCCACCAGGAGTTCATCCAGATCGACACGACGAACATCCTGTTCATCTGCGGCGGCGCCTTCGCCGGGATCGAGAAGATCATCGAGGACCGCGTCGGCAACCGCGGCGTCGGCTTCGGCGCGGACGTGCGGCGTGCGGACCAGAAGGACCTCGGCGAGATCCTCGGCCGCGTGCTTCCGGAGGACCTCCTGAAGTACGGGCTGATCCCCGAGTTCGTCGGACGGCTCCCGGTCATCACCCACGTGCACAACCTCGACAAGGACGCCCTCGTCGACATCCTCACGAAGCCGAAGAACGCGCTCGTCAAGCAGTACCACCGCTTCTTCGACTTCGACGGCGTCGAGCTCGTGTTCGAGGACGACGCGCTCGAGGCCGTGGCCGACCAGTCGATCCTCCGCGGCACCGGCGCGCGCGGCCTCCGCGCGATCCTCGAGGAGGTGCTGCTCGGCGTGATGTACGACCTGCCGTCGCAGAAGGACGTCGGCAAGTGCGTGATCAACGCCGAGGTCGTCCTGAAGGGGGTCAACCCCACGCTGGTTCCCCGGACCACCCGCGCGAAGGGCACTCCGCCCCAGCGCAAGGAACGCAGCGCCTAGACCGCGGCTACAGGTTCGCCGGGGCCGACCCGATACACCCTTCGATGGCGACGACCGATGACCTCACGGTGCGGCCGGCCACATCTTCCGAGGACGAGCTGGTGGATCGCCTCGCCTGCGCGCTCCTGTGGGTGGACCTGGCCGCGATCTCGCTCCACGCGGGGGGATCCGGCCGCACGGCCCACGGCCTCACCCAGGCTCGTGCCCATCTACGCGCCGCGATCCGTCACCTGAAGTCTCCGTCCTAGGAGCCGATCGTGGCGTCGCTCCGGTCACGACGCTCGGCGTTCTCCGGATCGAGCGAGTAGACCTTGTACGGGGCTTCGAGGACGTGCTGGGCGACGTTGCGGACCGGCACGCCGCCGGGGGTCTCGCCGTGCTCATCTCCCCGGTGCGCGTGGCCGTGGAGCGCGAGGTCGACGCGGTGCTTGTCGAGCGGCTCCGCCAGCAGGTAGCTCCCGAGGAACGGATAGATCTCCAGCGGCTCCCCCTCGAGCGTCTCCGGGATGGGGGAGAAGTGCATCAGCGCGATCTTCAGGTCCGCATCCATCTCGGTGAGCGCTGCGTCCAGCCGGTTCGCCGCGTCGATCGTCACGCGCATGAAGAGCTTCATCTCCGGTTCGCCGAACTCGCTGCCCGACGCGCCGGCGAACCCGCCGCCGAACCCCTTCACGCCGGCGATGCCGACGCGCACCCCGTTGACCTCGTGCACGAGCGAGGTGCCCTCGAGGACCCGCGCACCGGCGCGCTCCAGGATCTCCGTGACCTCCTGCTGCTGGTCCGTGTGGTAGTCGTGGTTCCCGAGCACGGCCACGACCGGGACCGGCGCATCGGCGAGCTCCCGCGCCAGCACCTCCGCCTCCTCGGGACGGCCCCGCGTCGTCAGGTCGCCCGCGAGGCACAGGATGTCCGCGTGATCGTCGAGGTCGGCGAGCGCTGGGCGCATCCGGCCGGCGGAGTCGACGCCGTAATGGAGGTCGCCGGCGGCGGCGATGCGGATCATCCGACGACCTCCTCGTCGGGTGGCGCCTCCGGCGAGAGCACCGCCGTCGCGTTCTCGACCCGGTGGTTGGGGAAGCGCTCCTCCAGGACCTCGGTCACGGCATCCCGCCGTTGCTCCGTGGGAAGCGTCCCCGTCACGCGGATCGCTTCCTCGTCGACCTCGACGTCGAGCTCCAGCTCGCCGACGCGCGGGTCCCGAGCCAGGGCGCGCCGGATCGCCTCGACGGTGTACTCCTCGATCATCGGTAGACCGAATCGAAGAGGCTCTTGACCTCCTCGTCGGGAACCATGAGGTCGTTCGACTGCGCGTACACGAGCAGGGCCAGCAGGCGGCGCGGTCCCAGCCTCGCGCGCCGGCGGACGTAGTCCCAGTCCAGCTCGCCGCGCCCGATGATCGCGAGGGCGTTGTACCAGTGATCGGGGTGCTCGTCGTCGTGGCTCACCGCTTCGATCACCAAAGCGTCCTCTCGCGAGAGGAGGCGCGCGCTGTGGCCGTTGATCTGGACGAGCGTGGAACGCTCGACCATCTCGTCGTCGAGGTAGATCTCGCCCTTCACCCGGAAGATCACGTCAACCATCACGTCGCTCTTGTACGCCTTGTAGAGCCAGCGCTCGTCGGTGTGCTCGGTCTGGAACCCGTGCGCGTCGAGGACCTCCAGGGTCCGCTCCGCCTCCGCGGGGCGGACGAGCACGTCGATGTCCTTCGTCCCTCGGGGGCGGCCGTAGGTGACGGCTGCCACTCCCCCGAAGACCACGGCGTCGATCCCGGCCTCGTCGAGCGCGCTCGTGACCTCGCCGAGGATCGTCGCGAAGGGCTCTTCGCTCGCCCCGTGGGGCCCGGGGTCGTACGGACCAGGCTCGGGGGGCTTCTTGGAGGCCGTGCGTGCGGGATGACCGGTGGATGCCACGTCGTGACCGTTTCCAGCAGAGGTGGCTCCTAAACGGCCGCCGCCCGGCGGGTAGACTCGCGGGCCATGGGCGAGATGGGCACCACGTACGACCCGAAGGGCGTCGAGCCGCGCCGGTACGCCACCTGGGTGGAGCGCGGCTACTTCCGCGCCGAGGCCGGCTCTGAACGGGAGCCCTTCTGCATCGTCCTGCCGCCCCCGAACATCACGGGCGCCCTGCACATCGGGCACGCGCTCGACCACACGATCCAGGACGTCGTGATCCGCCGGAAGCGGATGCAGGGCTACGAGGCCCTGTGGGTCCCCGGGACCGATCACGCGGGCATCGCGACCCAGGTCGTGGTCGAGCGGGAGCTGGCGAAGGAGGGGATCGACCGCCGGGAGCTCGGGCGCGAGGGGTTCCTCGAGCGGGTCTGGGCCTGGAAGGCGCGCTACGGCGACCGGATCGTCGAGCAGATGAAGGCGCTCGGCAACTCCTGCGACTGGGACCGGCTCGCGTTCACGATGGACGAGGCGCGCTCCCGCGCCGTCCGCGTCGCGTTCGTCCGGCTGTACGAGGCCGGGTTGGTCTACCGCGGGGAGCGGCTCGTGAACTGGTGCCCGAAGGACCAGACGGCGCTGTCGGACTCCGAGCTCGAACACGAGGACGTCGAGGGCGAGCTCGTCACGCTCCGGTACCGGCGCGCCGACGGAGGGGGCCACGTCGACGTCGCCACGACGCGTGTCGAGACGATGCTCGGTGACACCGGGATCGCGGTGCACCCCGACGACGAGCGCTACCGCGCCGTCGTCGGGACGAGCGTGATCCACCCCTTCGACGGGCGCGAGATCCCGATCGTGGCCGACGTCGCCGTCGATCCTTCGTTCGGCACCGGCGCCGTCAAGGTCACCCCCGCCCACGACACCGGCGACTTCGAGATCGCGGAGCGGACTGGGCTCCCGCTCATCAACATCTTCAACGCCGACGCGACGTTGAACGACGCGGTCCCCGAGGAGTTCCGCGGGCTCGACCGCTACGAGGCGCGACGCCGCGTGCGCGAGCGCCTCGACGACATGGGGCACGTCGTGGACGAGGAGCGCCCGTACGTGCACGCGGTCGCCCACTGCTACCGCTGCCGCAGTGAGATCGAGCCGTGGCTCTCGGGCAAGCAGTGGTTCGTCAAGGTCGGCCCGCTCGTCGGTCCGGCGAAGGCGGCCGCGGAGGACGGACGGATCCGCTTCCACCCCGAGCGCTGGCGCGGTCCCTACGGCGCGTGGCTCGACAACCTCCGCGATTGGAACATCTCGCGACAGCTCTGGTGGGGCCACCGGATCCCGGTGTGGTACTGCGACAACGGTCACGAGATCGCCGCGATCGAGGACCCGGACGCGTGCGTCGAGTGCGGTTCGACGAAGCTCGAGCAGGACCCGGACGTCCTCGACACGTGGTTCTCGTCCCAGCTCTGGCCGTACTCGACCCTCGGATGGCCCGACGACACCGACGACCTTCGCACGTTCTATCCCACCTCGGTGCTCGTGACCGGCTACGAGATCCTCTACCTCTGGGTCGCGCGGATGATCATGTCAGGGCTCTTCCTCGTCGGCGACGTGCCGTACGGCGAGGTCGTGATCCACGGCCTCGTGCGCGACCGGACCGGCCGGAAGATGTCGAAGTCGCTCGGCAACGTGATCGACCCGCTCGACATGATCGAGCGCTACGGCGCGGACGCGCTCCGGTTCGCGCTCGCGCGGATGGCGAGCCCCGAGCAGCAGAACCTGCCGCTCGCCGAGGAATCGATCGAGGCGGCGCGCCACTTCGCGAACAAGATCTGGAACGCGGCGAGGCTCGTCCTCTCGCGCGATGCGCGCGCCGAGCTGCCGCCCGCGGAGCGTCTGACGATCGGCGATCGCTGGCTGCTCTCTCGGCACGAGGCCTGCCGCGCCGAGGTGGACGAGGCTCTCGACGCCTACCGTCTCGACGACGCCGCGCAGGCGATCCACCGCTTCCTGTGGTCGGAGTACTGCGACTGGGGGTTGGAGCTCGCGAAGCAGCGCCTGTACGAGGGGAGCGAGGAAGAAGCGGGTGACGCGGCCGCCGTCCTGACCTGGGTCCTCGAGCGGACCCTGCGGCTGCTGCACCCGATCATGCCGTTCGTCACCGAGGAGATCTGGGAGCGGGTCGGCGCGGGCGAGACGATCGTGCGCGCGCCGTGGCCCGAGGAGCGGCCGGAGGACCGCGACCCGGCCGCCGAAGACGGGTTCGGCTTCGTCCAGGATCTCGTCGTCGCGGTCCGGCGGTTCCGCAGCAGCCACGGGCTCGGCCCCGGCCACGAGCTCGACGTGCGGGTGCGCGCGGACGAGGGTCAACGGGAGCTGCTGGGCATGTTCCGTGAGGAGCTCCGGCGGCTGGGGAGGCTCGGCCGCATCGACGAGGTCGAGACCCTCGAGGCGGCCGGGGCCGCGCGTCTGCTCGTTCGGGGCGCCGAGGTCGCGGTCCCCCTCGCCGGGGTCCTCGACGTCGAGACGGAGTGCGACCGCCTGCGCCGCCGGCTCGAGGCGGTGGCCGCGGACATGGCCAAGGTCGAGGCGAAGCTCGGGAACGAGGCGTTCGTCACCAAGGCCCCCGCCGAGGTCGTGGAGAAGGAGCGCGGCAAGCTCGAGGAAGGTCGGGAGGAGCGGGCGGCCCTCGAGGCCCAGCTCGCCGAGCTCGGCTGCGCCTGACGTGGAGTTCGCCGACGTCCTCGCCGACCTCGAAGCGCGCCGCCCGGAGCGCGTCAAGCCCTCGCTCGACCGGATCCGCGCCCTCACCGACCTGCTCGACGACCCCCAGCACCGCTACCGCACCGTCCACGTCGCCGGGACGAACGGCAAGACGACGACCGCGCGGCTGATCGGCCGCATCCTCTGCGCGCACGGTGCGACGGCCGGCGTCTACACCTCGCCCCACCTCACGTCGGTCACCGAGCGGCTCGCGCTGTGCGACCAGCCGATCTGGGGGGACGAGATGGCGGCCGTCTACACGCACCTGAAGCCCTACCTCGACGAGGTCGCTCGCCGCGGCGATCCGCCGAGCTACTTCGAGACGTTGACGGCGCTGGCCTTCCTGTGGATGGCGGACAAGCCGGTGGAGATCGGCGTGTTCGAGGTCGGGATGGGCGGGACCTGGGACGCGACGAACCTCGTCCGCGGCGAGGTCGCCGCGATCTGCCGGATCGGGCTGGACCACGCGGAGCTGGGGTCGACCGTCGAGGAGGTCGCGGCCGAGAAGGCCGGCGTGATCAAGGAGGGCGCGACGGTCGTCGTCGAGGAGCAGCCGGAGGATGCCCTGCGGGTGATCGAGGCGCGCGCGGCCGAGGTCGGCGCCGAGGTCCGCGTCGAAGGCGATGCCTTCGCCGTCGAGGACCGGGAGCTGGCCGTGGGTGGCCAGCGCCTCGCGATCCGCTCGACCGGGCGCTACGAGGATCTCTTCCTGCCGCTCCACGGCCCCCACCAGGCGCACAACGCGGCGGTCGCCGTCGCCGCGGCCGAGGCGGTGCTCGAGTCCGACCTCGAGGAAGACGTGCTGCGGGAGGCGCTCGCAGGCGCGCGGTCGCCCGGACGGCTCGAGGTCGTCTCCTCCGATCCACTCGTCCTCCTCGACGGCGCGCACAACCCCGATGGCGCGGAGGCGCTCACGCGGGCGCTCGGCGAGGGGTTCGTCTGGCGCCGGCTCCACCTCGTGATCGGGGTGCTGCGCGAGAAGGACCTCGATGGGATCCTCGAGCCGCTGGCAGCCCGGGTCGATGTCGCCTACGCGTGTTCGACCTCCAACCCGCGGGTGCGCGACCCGAAGGACGTCGCCGCCGCCTGTCTCCGCGCCGGGATCCCCGCCACGGAGCATGCATCCGTGGTCGATGCGCTCGACGCGGCCCACGCCGTCGCCGCGGAAGACGACGTCATCCTGGTCACGGGCTCGCTGTCGACGGTCGGGGACGCGCGCCCGAGGTACGCTCCGGCCTGACGGCTATACTGCGGCGACCCCGACCGGAGGAAGGATCGCGGATGGCCACCGAGGAGACCCTCGTCATCGTCAAGCCCGACGGCGTGCGCCGTCGCCTCGTGGGCGAGGTGCTCGCGCGGATCGAGCGCAAGGGGCTCACGATCGAGGAGCTCCGGATGATGCGGATCGACCGCGAGCTCGCCGAGCGGCATTACGGGGAGCATCGCGAGAAGCCCTTCTTCGGCGAGCTGGTGGAGTTCATCACCTCGGGGAACGTCGTCGTCGCACGCGTCTCCGGCGAGAGCGCGATCCCGGTCGTCCGGACGCTGATGGGCCCGACGAACCCGGCCGAGGCCCCACCGGGCACGATCCGCGGTGACTTCGGCACGATCATCACCGAGAACCTCGTGCACGGCAGCGACTCGCCCGAGTCGGCCAAGCGCGAGCTCGCCCTGTTCTTCGACTGACCCGGGTCCGAAGGGCATCGCCCGATCCCTCTGGAGGAGCCCGGAAGATCGCCCTTTCCAGGATCGCCTGGGTTTCCTAGGATTGTCGGGGTCTGAACCGGTCAGGGGTTGAGGGAGGGAGAGGGGAGATGTCTGTCACGCTGACACGAGCGCTCCGTTGGAGCGTGCTGATGATCTCGATCGCGGCCGTTGCCGCCGGAACGGTTCCGGTCGCCGCGTCCCCCGGCGGGGCGCAGGAGCTCCCCGTCGGACTGGGCGTCAGCGTTGGAGATCCCCGCGAGGTGGGGGCGAACGCTTCGGACGTCGACCGGGTCGAGAGCCACTCCTCCGGCCCACGCTGGTACGAGGCGAGCGAGTGGGCGGGGCCGACGCAGAACTGCATCCACGGCTACTCCGAGCAGCTGGGGATGGCGTGGAACGGCTGGTACGGGGAGATCGGGTCGAGCCCGACGGTGGGCAACGTGTACTACGTCAAGGTCGGGTGGGGGGTCTCGGGCAACCCGTGTGGCGGTGGCGCGAAGGTCCACGTGGAGAT